>JBILBP010000129.1:0-7188 GCA_044353645.1 Planctomycetota bacterium
TTGTACCAGGAAAGCGCTGCCGCACGCTCGGCGATCCTCGCCGCGGCCACCGCCAGGGCCGAGGAGAAGATCAGCGCCGCCCATGTCGCCACCGCGCGCATCAATGCCGTGCTCGCCGAGAACAGCCGCGAGCGCCGCCAGCTGCTGATCACGCGTCTCTACCACGAGCGCATCGCGACCATCATCAAGAATGCCGGCGGCACCATCACCGTGCCCGAAGGCCAATCCGCCAAGCTCTACGTACCCGGACGCTGATACCATGAATGCCGTCCACACCCCTGCCCAGGCCTTGAAAGCCCACGTCCACGACGACGGCGGTGGCTGCTGCACCCATGATCACCTCGGCATCCTCACGGTCGCCGACGATGGCCTGCTGCTCTCCGGCGAACGCCGCGCGCTGGCCATCCGCCTGAGCCTGGCGGTACTCTGCGCCGGCCTGCTGCTGATGGCCCTCGGCATCCAGCTGCTGCTCCCCGGACAGCAGGAGCTAGCGCAACTGGTCGCCGGGGCGGCGGCGCTGATGGTTTCGGTGCCGATCTTCATCGAGGCCTTCGCGGCGCTCAAGAATCCGACGCTGCACGGGGTCACCGATCTGCTGGTGGCAACGGCCCTGATCGCTGCCTGGGTGGTGGGCGATCTCGAAACCGCAGCCCTGGTGCCGCTGGCCATGGTCATCGGCCACGTGCTCGAGGAGCGCAGTCTGCTCGGTTCGCGGGAAGCCATCGAGGCCCTCGGAAAACTGACCAAGGTCGGTGCCCGCCGACTCGACCAGAACGGCCTGATGAGCGAGGTTCCGGCGGATCGTCTGCTCGTTGGTGACCGCATCGAGATTCGTCCCGGCGATCGCATCGCCGCCGATGGCCTGGTGCGCAGCGGCGTTTCGACCATCGACACGGCGCCGATCACTGGCGAATCAATGCCCGTGGAGGTCGCGCCGGGAGCCACCGTCGCCGCCGGCACCATCAACCTCGGCGGTCGCCTCGAGGTCGAGGTCACCGCCATCGGCGGCGATACCACCCTCGGTCGCGTGGTCCAGCTGATGCGTACCGCCGAAGGCGCCAAGCCGCCGGTGACGCGCCTGCTCGAACGCTATGCCGGCAGCTACCTGCTGCTGGTGCTGCTAGCAGCCGCCTGCGTGCTGTTCTACACCGGCCGTGTCGACGCGATGATGGCGGTGCTCGTGGCGAGCTGCCCATGCGCCCTGGTGCTCGCCGCACCGGCCACCGCCATCGCCTCGCTGGCGGTCGCCAGCCGTCATGGGATCCTGGTGAAAAGCACGGCTTTCCTCGAGGAATTGGCCGATGTCGACACCCTCATCGTCGATAAGACCGGCACCGTCACCGTCGGTCAGCTGTCGTTGGTGGGCGTGGCTCCGGCGGCGGACGTCGACAGCGCGGAACTGCATCGCCTCGCCGCCAGCCTGGGGGCGGCGAGCAGCCATCCGGTGAGCCGAGCGGTGGCCGTCGGCGTCGCCATCGATCAGCGGCTGAATCTCAGCGAGGTCAGCGAAATGGGCGGCCTGGGGGTGAAGGGAGTGCTTGATGGCGTGCCGGTGGCCATGGGCCGCGCCGCCTTCCTGCAGGAGCTCGCAAGCATCCCCGAGATCCCCGCCCACGATGGACCGGTGGTGGGCGTGGCCCGCGCCGGACGTTTCCTCGGCTGGCTGCTGCTCGCCGACGAGCCGCGCGCCGAGGCCCGCAGCGCGCTCGAGGACCTGCGCAGCCTCGGGCTCTCGCGGCAGATCCTGCTCACCGGTGACCGGCGCAGCGTCGCCCAGGCGATGGCCGCACGCCTGGGCATCAGCGAGGTCCAGGCGGAAGTCCTTCCTCAGCAGAAGCTCGACTGCGTGCTCGCTGAAACCGCCGCCGGCCGCCGGCCGTTGGTAGTCGGGGACGGCATCAACGACGCCTTGGCCCTCAAGGCCGGCGCCGTCGGCGTGGCCATGGGCGCGCACGGCACCGACGTCGCCCTAGCTTCGAGCGATCTGGTGCTGATGAGCAGCAATCTCGCGCGGCTCGGCACCTGCATTCGCCTTTCACGGCGCTGCCGGCGGACCATCAACCTCAACGTCGCCATCGGTCTGGGCTGGACCCTGCTGATCATCGCCGTCGCTTCGATGGGCTTCATCACCCCCATCGGGGCGGCGATGCTGCACAACCTCGGGACCTTGGCGGTGATGGCCAATGCCGGCCGGTTGCTGAAATTCAACGAGACCTGATTGCCGGCGTGGGGGACAGCCACGTGCTGAGGCCGAGGTTGACAACTACACCATACGCCTGCTCGGCATCGGCCGGAGTCGTCCCTATCCCGGCCAATAAAATATAATATAGGGTTAGGAATGCAGAATTCCTCCGCGCCGGTAAAACCAGCACCCCCAGCTACTGATGCGCCTCATGTCGAGCGCTGGCGAGCGGGAACCCTCACCTATACCACCGGGGGTCTCATCGGGCTGTTCGCCTTCCTGCTGCTCGGGGATTTCGCGTGGTCGTTGAAGGAACGCGCGGTTCCAGCTATGTTCACGGCCCTACTTAAGGAATACAGCACCAATTCAAAGCTGGTGGCGGCGCTGACCGGCGTCTTGCCGGCGGTGATCACCATAACCTTGGCCCCGGTCATCGGCATGTGGAGCGATCGCTATCGCAGCCGCCTGGGGCGACGCATACCCTTCCTGATCGCCACCGCGCCGATCATCGGCCTGAGCATGGTCTGCCTGGCCTACAGCGAGTCGCTGGGCACGGCCCTCAACCATCTGCTCGGCGGCGCTGAACACCAACGCACGACGATAATCATCGTGGTTATGGCGCTGGCCTGGACGATCTTCGAAGTGGCCACGATCATTGCCAACGGGCTGTTCATCGCCCTGATCAATGACACCGTCCCGCGCCGGATCATCGGGCGCTTCTACGGCATCTTTCGTATCTTCAGCCTCGCCGTCGCCTCCGCCTTCTTCGGGAGCCTTTTCAACAACAACATGATGACTCATTTCCAGACCATCCTGCTGGTCTTCGCAGCCGTCTACGTGGTCGGCTTCCTGATCCTCTGCTGGGGCGTGCGCGAAGGCCAGTATCCACCGCCGCCAGTGAAAAGCCCGCAACCGTTCGCCGGCCAAGTGGAAGCATTCGTGCTCAGTAGTCTCTCCGTGCGTTTCTATGCCCTTCTGTTCGTGGTCTTCTCCATCGCCACGACGTCCTTCGCCCCGATCAACATCAACAGTTTTTTTGCCAAGGATCAATTCGGCGTCGACACGACCGGTTTTGGGTACGCCATGTCCACGACCTACATCATCTCGATGTGTCTGGCCTTTCCGCTTGGATGGTTGGCAGATCGTTTTCATCCGCTGTACACGACGTTCGTCTGCATGATCAGCTATGCGCTGATCATGCTGGTCTCGTATGCGGTGGTCTCCGAGCCGACAACCTTCACCGTTTGTTTCATCGCCCATGGGGTGCTCGCGGGAGCCTTCTTTACCAGCTCCGGCTCGCTGCTGCTGGTACTGCTGCCGCAGAATCGTTTTCAGGAATACTACTCGGCCTTTGGAGTGATCGGCGCCTGCATGGGGGCGGTAGTGTCGATGAGCGTGGGCGGCTTGCTGGATTTCTTCGGACGCGATTTCCGCCTGATCTTCCTTGGCGGAGGCCTGATCGCGACCGTCGCCAGTCTTGGCTGGCTGCTGGTGATCCGCGAGTTCAACCGCCTGGGCGGCAAGAATCATTATGTCTCGCCGGGTTCAGAGGGGCTCGTCAGCCCTTCCGAACGTCTGCCGATGGGTCATTAGCCCGCGCTCAGCAGGCGCCGCGCGAGATGCACGAAGGCGATCTGGCAGCCATGCACCAATCCGCCGTTGGTCGGTCCGAAGAGCTCTTCGGGAGTAACTGCGACCACGGCGATGTCTTCAGCCGGATCAAGCGCCTGCTGCCCCTGTTCGGCGAGGCAGTGGATGAGGAAGCCGGTCGCCGACACCCGGCTGCGGGCGGGCTCGGGATACAACGACCCGAGATGAATCGGCGTTGACGCCGCGCGGTAGCCGGTCTCCTCGTGCAGTTCCCGCACCGCCGCCAGCAGCGGATCCTCGCCGGCATCGATGTTGCCGGCCGGCAGCTCGCGGCAAACCCGCCCCAAGCCATGACGGTACTGTTCAACGAGGATGATCCGGCCATCGGGGAGTACCGGCACCATGGTCACCCAATCGGCGGCCTCGACGACATACCAAGGCTCGATCTCGGCGCCGCTGCCGGTGCGAATGCGTTCCGCATGTAAGCGCAACCAGGGATCGGCGATCAAGGTCCGCCGCGCGAGGACCGTCCAAGGTTGCGGGGACGGCTTGGACGTCGGACTTGGCGAGAGACTTGGCGAGGAACTTGGCGAGGAAATTGGCGAGGAACTTGACATAGGCGTAGGGGAGTATGCGCCCTGCTACCCGGCCCGGCAACGGCGCAGCAGCAGATCGCGGCGCGCGCGGCTGATGATCCGTTCATCAAGGCGGGCGATGCTGCCTCCGCCGCTGCCGCGACGGGCGATGCCCCGACCATTGATGAAAACGGTCGGGCTCATCCGAATACTTCCCCGGGATGGAAGAATTCGATACCGGGAAATCCCGCGGCCTTGATGTGCTCGACGAGCGAGGGATGCAACCACACGTTGGCGGTACTCTCGGCGAGACGGAACATGAGCGCCCCGCGTGCCTTGGCCTCATCGATGACCAGATGATCGAAGGCGATATCACGCAGCGGGCCACCAGGAGCGACGGTGGCACGCGATTTTACCATATCTGCGGCGGCAATCAGACCGACGACATTGACGGCGTAGAAATGCGGAAAGCGCTGCTTAGTCTGCGAATCGATCATCACTGCCGGATAGACATCGAGATTGTCGACGCCGAAATCAACGATCGTCTGATACAGCCGCTGACTGAGCACCAACCCGGAAATAGTGAAGACATCGGGCAAGGACGGGACCATCTCGTCGAGCTGCGGGCCCAGGGGATCGATGTCGATTTCTAAAGGGTCGGGGACTTCCGAGGGTGCCAGACGGACCCCTTTCGCGAACTTCGCGGAGCACCGCCGCCACGGCCATCCGCCCATGAAACGGCATGGGAAATCTAGGTAATTCCATGCAAGAGTCTGATACATCCTCAGCGCCCTCCAGGGTGGTGGCGATTCATGAACGCACGCGCGTGACGGAAACGGAGCACGGATGGACGTCGGTCATGGCGCATTCACCACCAGCGCCCCGCGCTGACCGAAATCGGCAGAAGCCAGCAGCAGGGCCGGCAAGCGCACCCATCCGCGATGATAGCCGGCGATCGCCACGCAGGCCATGGCCACGCTGGTAGCGGCTCCCAGATCGCCCCAGAATTCCGCCGGATGGCGGATGGCGGCGGTGGCCGGCACCTGCGGTTGGCAGCGGATCTGGGTGACTCCGAACTCTCCCGCCCAGCAGCGTTCGCCGGTCATCCCCGACCACAATTCCGCGATCGCCGCCGGTGCCTCCGCCAAGGCCTGCTGCGCCGCCGCCGCCAAGGCATTCCCCTGCCATTCGCCATCATTGCCGAAGTGCCCGGCTTCCCTCGCCGTGCCAACGCCGCCGATGCGTGCCAGGACACGGCAGAGCATGCGTTCGGCGACATCGGCGCGGGCGAGGACCAGGGCTCCCGCCCCCATGCTCGGAATCAGACCATCGGCGTGCTTCGGGGTCTTGATCCGCTCGGCCTGCAACAGCGTCCCGAGCACCTGCGCATGGAGGAACGAATCCATGCCGACCACCAGCGCGAAGGGCGCTCCGCGCGCGAGGGCGCGCTGCGCTTCGGCCAATGCTTCGATACCGGCAGCCCGGCCGCGATGATGGCCCCAGATCGCGATCCGCCCGCGCACCTGGTCGGCCACGGCCCGCGCCAAGCGGTTGAGGTCGAGAGCCACGTTGGCCTCATGTTCGGGCCAGGCAGCCCACGCCGGGATGGAGTTCTCGCCGAGGAGGTCGGCCAGCGGCGCCAGGGCTTCGCCGGTCGCCATTCCCGCCAGACGGATGATCTCGATGCTGCGACTCGTTAAGCCTCGGGACTCGCCCGCTGCCCAGGGCTGGATCACCGCCTGCGGCAGACCTGCGGCCACGATCGGCTTCAATTCCGGATCGAGGAAATCGCTCTCCTCGAAAGCCGCGATGCCGGCGCGGATATGGGCCGCGTTCGCCGCCACGCTCAAGCCGAGGGCCGTGACCAGGCCGCAACCAATGACCACGATCTCATTCATCGATGTGTACCCGCTTCAGATGGAGGATCTTCCGGCCCAAGGGCAGCAAACCATGCCAGACCATCTCCAGCAGCTCGCCATCGGGCCAGATCGCCAAGGTCCCGAGATGCAGTGGCAGATCATAGTCGACACTGCCGACGATGGCCCGGGCACGGAGCTTCACCGTCGGCACCATCGCGCAGCACAAGCCATCGGCAGTGCAATTGATGAGCTCGATCGGTTCCCCGCCCTGGAGGTGCCCAGGCACCTGCTGGTCCGGCGGCGCGACCTGGAAGAACCGCGGATCGAAATCGACGGGCAGAAACGGCGCCCGTTGGCGCTGCCAGGCGGCATCGTAGGTGCCGGCGTATCTGCGTCGGGAAGGCCACGAGGGCGGAATCGGACCGCAGCCCCACAAGCTCCGTGGCCCCTGCCGACGTTTGCACGGCTGGCGCGGATCTTCGATCACCGGCGGAGCCGCATGGTCGAGGGCCCAGTCCAGGGCCTGCACGTAAAACGGCTCAGGCGCCGTGGGATATTCACCCCACCATGATTTCTTCCAGGTCCGCGCGCCCATCACCCGCATGGTCTTGCGTACCGCGCCGACCCGCGCACTGACCAGGATCTCGGGCTGGGCGACCCCGCCCGGGGCATAAGCAGAACCGCAAAGCAGTACGTCGGTGGATTGCTTACCGAAGGCGATATCGCTGACCTCACGCAAGCGGCTGTGATTCGGCTCACCTGTCCAGACATCAGCGGTGATCAGCGCCGGATGCTCGTCGAGGCGCTTGCCGGTGCGCAAGGAAAACGCCCCTTTCACCACCACCAGGGCAGCATCTAAGCCGTGGATATCGGGCACTACCAGCAAGCGGGCGGTAAGGCCACTCGCGTTCATCACCTGCAACATGCGTCGCCTGCCATGGCCAGTGGTTGAGGGCTCGTCGCGTGGCCAGTGGCCCGAAGA
>JBILBP010000130.1:0-7186 GCA_044353645.1 Planctomycetota bacterium
ATCATCATCGCCACCGGCCATAAGGCGCGGACCTTCCCGCATCTGCCGGTGGATGGCAAACAGGTCATCAACTACCGCCACATGCTCGCCCAGACCACCCAGCCGAAGTCGCTGCTGGCCATCGGTGCTGGCGCCATCGGCATGGAATTCGGCTACTTCTTATCCGCGCTCGGGACCCCGGTCACGGTGGTCGAAGTCATGGATCAGGTGCTGCCGGTCGAAGACGCGGAGATCGCTAAGGTCGTCGAACGTGAATTCACCAAGCGCGGCGTGGCCATCAAGCTCGCCACCAAGGTCGTCAAGCTCGAACTCAAGCCGAGTTCGGTGGTCGTGCATCTCGAAAAGGCCGGCGTTGCCGAGACCGTCGAGGTTGAGCAGGTCCTGGTCGCGGTGGGCTTCCTGGCCAACACCGAAGGCCTCAATCTCGACGCCGCTGGCGTCAAGCTCGACGAGCGCGGCTTCATCCAGGTCGATGCCGATCAGCAGACCACCGCCCAGGGCGTCTACGCCATCGGTGACGTCGCCGGCAAGCAGTTGCTGGCGCACAAGGCGAGCTTTGAAGGCGAAGCCGCTGTCGCCCATATCAGCGGTCACAGCCAGCAGGTCGACTACACTCAGATCCCCGGCTGCACCTACTGCCAGCCGCAGGTGGCCTCGGTTGGCCTCAGCGAGAAGAAGGCCAAGGAGCTCGGCAAGGCGATCAAGATCGGACGCTTCCAGTTCCTCGCTTCCGGGAAGGCCAAGGCCATCGGTCATCCCGAAGGTCTGGTCAAATTGATCTTCGACGCGGAATACATGCAGCTCCTCGGCGCGCACATCGTCGGCTATGACGCCACCGAAATGCTCGCCGAACTGTCGGTGGCCCTGCGCCTGGAAACCACCGCCGAGGAATTGATGCTCACCGTCCACGCCCATCCGACCTTGTCGGAGGCAGTGATGGAAGCCGCCGCCGATGCCCTCGGCGTCTGCGTCCATCAGTAAGTCAAGTCATGGGGGGTGACAGGCGCGAAAGGTGCGCACACTCCCGACATGCCCATCTCCCTGGTATCGGGATTGCCGATCATTGATCCCCTGCTTCCACTGTTGCCGCCGGCAGACCTCGTCGCTGCCGGCGTATTCCTGCGCGACCTCAAGCAACCGCACTGGCTGTTGCTGCAGGATAGCAAGCATGGCGAGTGGGGATTCCCCAAGGGCCATGTCGAACCGCGCGAAACCCTGGTGCAGGCGGCGCTCCGCGAATGCGCCGAGGAAAGCGGCATCGCTCTCGTTGAATTGCTCGGGCCGGCGACCTTCGACACCTACACGCTGCCCAACGGCAAGCGCAAGAATACCGTCTATTTCCCAGCTCGGACCGCGACCCAGGAGGTCGTTCTCAGTAGCGAGCACAAGCGTGCCCGCTGGTGTACGTCCGAGGAAGTCGGGGCCCTGCTCAATCATCCGGGTTTGATCGAATTGTTCCGCAAAGCGCTGCGCGAGTGGCCGTGCTGACCATCCTGTTCTACGAAACGGACCAGCAGGCCGCGACCACGGTCGCCGAACTCGCAGACTATCTGGAAACCATTCCCGGGCTGGTCTTCGAGGCCCGCGCCGGTTCGGCATACCGACCGGCCCGCTGGCGCGATCCCGCGACCGGCGCGCGGGCGCTGTGGGATCTCGGCCAGCCGGCATTGAGGGCGATGGAACTCGAGGTCGGTGCTGACGACAAGATCCGCACTTACAGTGGCTGGCGGCAAGTGCCCGTGGCGCTGCACATTCCCCTGTCCGGTCCGCACTGGCACGCGGTGGCGGCCCTGGCGGTGGTCGATCGTTTGCGGCAGATCGCGCCGCAGCTCATGGCTTTGGACACCGAGGACGACCGCTGCGATGCTGAAAGCGATGCCGGTCCCTACGCCTGGGATCGCCCGCGCGTCATCGCCAATTGGGAGGCCTTGCGCGCCGTTCAGGTCGCGGATCTGGCCTTGCCGCGTCTCGAACGCCGCGCCAGCGTGGCCCTCTGGCGCTATCGCGTCGAGCGCGCAGCCGGACGCCAGGCACACACGGCCCATCATTGGCCAGAGGCCCTGACCTTGCTGGATCAGGTCACCGGCGAGGTGCGCACGGCCTGCCTATGGTCGGCCGGCGACGAAGCGTTCGCCTTGCCCCCCGTGGAGGTGGTGGTGGTCCGCGGTGGCGTCGTACCCGCGGACGAACTGCGCCTGCTCGCCGGCGCCGCGGTCCACGGCGGCGCCCGGTTGATCGACCTGAATCCGGCGGTGGTGGCATTCTATAACGGGGTGGTGCCGCTGCCTGCCGAACGATTCAAGGCCTTGGGCGACGAGGACTGGCAGGATTGAGCTCAAAAAAGAAGGCAGGCGCTACCCATCTGTGGGGCTGCCGATGCTCGCAATGGCGCTGCCTTTCCAGCACCACAGGCCCTGAGTAGCTCGGCCGCACCTGTATTTCTTGGGGTCCAATCGTGGTCGATCAATCGTCGTGGAGGGGCTCGCAAATGACTCCCGGGCAGAGGCCGTCGATGCGCGTCCATTTGCGCAGGCCGCCGCAGATGATCTGTGCGTCTTCTTCGCTGAGACCGCGCTTGACCACGGCGGCTTCCTCGTTGTGGGCCTCGGCGGCGACGGCTTCAGCGATTTCCAGACTCAGCCCGGCGGCGCGTTGCAGGCCATAGATGACCACGTCATAGGGCGTGACGTCATCGTTGTGGAGGACCACTTTCCACCCCGTTTCGGGATCGATGTCGGTGACCTGTTGCGGCTGGGAGTAGATCTTGGGGGCCGAAATCGTCGTCGTTCCGGCGCATGGCGAGGAGCTGATCGACAATTCAGGTATCACGAAATCCACCGTGCTAAAACCCATACCCTCATCTAAAGCCAGCAGCTCCACGAGCAACCATGAACCCCGTCGTCAGCCATCGGTCGACGGATCTCCCAGGAGTCTGTCGGAGATCTGTCGGAGATAGGCTCCTGGGGGCGCGGGCGACTCGCCCGCGATTTCACGTCATCGAACGCGGGCGAGTCGCCCGCGCCCGTGCGCCCAACAGCGCACATCAACAGCAGGGTGCAAGTCCCTGCCGGGGCAACGGCATCCAGCCCCGTATCCGAAACCAACTGCGTCGCCGTGAGGCGGGGTGGAGAGCAGGTGGAGGAGAACTGGCGGCCCGTAGGAGTACGAACGTGATTCGGTCAGATGAACAGGCGAGCCGACGAGCGAAGGTGAAGCCCTGCGCCAGAGGTGGCGTTGCCGTATCCGCTGAGTGGGAGCCTGCCAAGGCGGGTACGGTGGTCATGTGGCGGTTGACGATGGGACGTTGGGAAGTTGTTGTGCGTGGACTGGGGATATCTGGGTGCATCAGTGCCGGTGCAAGCCGGGCACCCAGAAGACAGAGGCGTCATAGTACCGTCGAAACCGGTGAAAGCCGGTGGAGGGAAGGGCGCCAGGAAATCGGAATGCCGCGATGATACACGACCCGAAACAAAACCCGGAACAAGTGCCCATGTTGGCTACGCCGACGGGTTCAACCGATCCGTATGGATGGGTTGAACGGAGTGTGTGGACGTCGCGGATGGTGGGATGCCTTCGCAATGGAGGCCCTGAAGGAGGGAAGTGGTACAGCCTGCATGACAAGGTTTTCGCGACGAAAACGCTGGAAGCAGGCTTCGCCCAGGTGTACGCCAATCGGGGCGCACCGGGCGTAGATGGAGTAACGGTTGAGCGATTCAAAGACCGTCTGGCGCACGAGATTCAGCATCTGCAAACCGCATGGCAGGCGGGCATGTACCGTCCGGATGCGGTGAAGCGGGTATGGATCGACAAGCCAGGCAGCACCGAGCAGCGCCCGTTGGGAATCCCGACGGTGCGCGACCGGGTGGTGCAAGCCGCCCTGCGCTTGGTGATTGAGCCGATTTTCGAGAGCGACTTCCACGAGCACAGCTACGGCTTTCGTCCTGGGCGCAGTGCTCAGCAGGCAGCCGGCGCAGTGCTCGGCCACCTCAAGGCCCAACGCCTGGTGGTGGTGGATATCGACTTCAAAGCGTTCTTCGACAGCATCCCGCACGAGCGGTTGCTGGACGCGGTCCGCCAGCGAGTCACGGATGGACGCGTGCTTGAGCTGAGCGGCCACTTCTTGAAAGCCGGAGTGATGGAGGACGACCGCGTGACGATCCCGGAAGCGGGCACCCCACAAGGCGGCGTGATCAGTCCGCTGCTGGCGAACATCTACCTCGACGCCTTGGACCAGCAGATGGCCAAAAGTGGCAGGAAGATGGTACGGTATGCGGATGACGCGGTGATCCTCTGTCACCACGTCGACGAAGCGACGAGCATCCTGGCCGAGGTGCAGGCCTGGACGGCGCAAGCCGGCCTCACCCTACACCCGACCAAAACCCGGATCGTCGATCTGGGCCAGCCAGGCGCGTGGTTCGACTTCCTCGGCTACCGGTTCAAACGCCACGACAAAGACGGCGTATTTCGCATCCTGCGCCTGATCCGAGACAAAAGTCTCACTCGGGCACGCGACGCGATCCGGGCCGCAACTCCCCGCAATTCCGGTGAATCGCTGACGGAAATTATCCGTCACGCGAATCGCTGGGCGCGCGGCTGGTTCGGTTATTTCCGCAGCATCCATAAAAGCATCCACAGCAAACTGGATCAGATGCTACGCAGACGCCTGCGCAGCATCCTCTCCCGCCGCCGTGGACGCGAACGATGGGGCCGCGGCGAAGCCCACCGCATCTGGCCCAATGCTTTCTTCGACCAACATGAGCTCTTCTCACTGGAACGAGCCCATGTGGCCTATTTCCACCCCAATAAGGGAACCCGATGACCGGAGAGCCGTATGCGGGAAAACCGCCCGTACGGTTCGGAGGGAGGGGCGGCCCGCAAGGGCCGTCCCTACCCCTATCCGGAAGCGAGCCCACTGGATCTATCCCCGATAGACTCCTAGCGCGGCGCGATCGCTGCCGGCCATGGTGGTAGCCGCATCGGCGCGGCCAAGGTCATCAGCCAAACGGCATCGGCCGCGGTGGTCCCGGCAGCTTTCTGGAGTTCCTCGCTGACCGCCGGCACCGGCTCGCCGCTCCAGCCTTTGAGTACCTGGCTGAGGTCGCGCGGTGCGATCGCGAGCTGCCAGGCGAGGAACGTCCATGGCAGGCGCTCGTCGGGAGCGAGCTTGGCGGCCGACTCGCTGAAGAAGATCTTGGCATCGATGTCGGTACGCTTCGCCACGCGTAGATCCATGGCCTGCAGCCACAGCCCGGAGACTTTTTCTGCAACCAGGGCATCGCGGATCAGGCCGAGTTCGCGAGGGTGATCGCTGACGGCGATGGCGCTGATCTGCCACGCCTGCCAGCATGGTACCTGGCCATCGATGAGATAGGCCAGCAGACGTCCGCGTTCGCTGGCGGAGAGGTCTTGCGCATCGTCCAGCGCGACCATCGCCAGGGTCCGCCCCAAGGGCTGACGACGCGTGGCATCGAGCAGTTGGCTTTTCAGCCACACGCGGCCCTTGGCGGCGGCGGCGAGGGCTGCGTCCGAGGGCCAGGCTTGCAGCCCGAGCACGGCCAGGCCGGTGGCGGCTAGAGGATCGCTGCCGGCGAATGAGCCATCTTCCTTTTGCGACTTTGCCACACGTTGACGAGTCTCATCCAAGGCAGTCAGCTCCAAGCCCAAGGCCTGGGCCACGGGACGACAGGTGCTCGCCCGCCAGCGTAGGCGCGGGCTGTTGATCGGGGTGTTGCCGATGCCCATGGCCGCATCTGAAGTCAGGTTGCGCTCGAGCATCGGTATCACCCGCATCGGCAGCTGCAGGGGGATATCCGCGGGCGGCAATGCTGGCACCAGTGCCATGCGCACGACGCTGGTGCTGATGAGGATGAACAGCCCGGCGCTGAAGACACTGCCGCCCCAGCCGGATAGACGATCTTCCGCGGCGGCGGCCTGGGTAGCAGAGATGAAGGCTTCGACCTGGGTGGCATTCAGGTCGAGCTTCTCACCGCATTGCCGACACCAGCGGGTGCCCATGGGATTGACGAACAGACATTTTTGACAGGGGATCATGGTTCACAGACTCAGGTTGGCGGCGAACACCGGTGTACCATCATAGCGGATGGTCACGTCTTGCGAGCCGTTGATCATCAAGGGCACGGTGATCAGCGTACCGAAGCGGAAGATGGCCTCGCTGGGTACGTCGGTGGTACCGATGCGGATGGTGATCTTCTTTCGCGGTAGCGCACCGAGGGCGTTGCTCAGATGGAAGGAAAGCTGACCGGCGACGATTACCGGCGGCGAGACTTGCGCCGGCGCGTTGTCAAAGCTGTCGCCATCGAGCAATCCGGTCATGGCCCTGAACGTGGCTTGCGCGGTCGCCGGGGCGGTGGCGATGAGTTCATCGGCGAGGTCGGGCTTGTCGGCTTGCAGGCAGCGGATGATCGCGCCTTCGTGGATCGTCGCGGGCTTGGCTTTGAGGATCGCCACCTCGCGGACGAGGGCGTTGGCGGCTTCGGTCGCGGGATCGCTGACCCCACCGGGTAGCAGAATGCGCAGTTCGTTGCGCTCGGGGCGCAAGGTCAGCAAAGCCACGCCCAAGCGCTCGCTGCGTTCACGGTCGCTGAGCGCCGCGACGGCGGCGATCAGCGCCGGCTTGGCGACGCCGGTCGGCGCGAGAGCGGCGCAGATCACCAGCAGCTCAGGAGCTTGCGGATGTTTGGGGGCCAAGGTCAGCAGCGTGCCCGCTGCCTGCCATACATCATCGGGTCGCTTGGCGGCAAAGGCGGCGGACAGGCGCGTGGCCGCCCAGGTCGCCAATACCGCCCGATGCGGTGGCGCGTCTTTGCTGAGCGTCACTGGGCCGGGGGCTTTGCTGGCGATCGCCGCGAACAGGGCGGTATCGCTGGCATTGGCCTCGCCGCCGTCGGGAGCCTTGCCGCTGGCCAAGGCAGCGGCAGCGGCCAGTGTCGCGCGCTCGTTGGCCGAGGCGCCATGCATCAGCGCCACCAGGATGTCGGCATTGGCGGGTGTGCTCAGATCGGCGGCGGCGATCACCGCTGCCGGGGCCCGGGGCATGATCTCCATGGCGGAGCGTGCCGCTGCGCGTGCGCCGTCACGGTCGCCGTTGGCGGCCTTGCTGTTGGCGGCGGCCAGATATCCGCTCGCCAGCCAGGTGTTGAAGCCTCCCCAGGCGATCAGGCCGCTG
>JBILBP010000131.1:0-7150 GCA_044353645.1 Planctomycetota bacterium
CGCAGCAGTTCGTGTTCGGTGTGATAACGGTGGAAGACCTCGTGGGTGAGGTAGGCCGACTGCCGGCGCAGAGGTGCGGGAATGCCCGCCGTCTCGCTGACCGCGGCGTTCAGTCGTGGGGCCTTGAGTAGCGCTAGCAGCGTGTCGAGCTCTTGATCAGTGACGGTCTCATCGAGGGCGATGGTGACGTGACGCTCATCGAAGCAGCGCAGGTTGAGGCCCTGCGCCTGGGCCGCCGCGATCACCGCCTTGGTGCGTGCACCGGTCATCACCGTCACGGTATCGAACCAGGTCGAGCCGCGCAGCGGGAGCTCCGCCGCCATCAAGCTGGTGGCGAGGATCGAGGTCTGGGCATGCACGAAGGCTGCGATTTTGCGCAGGCCTTCCGGGCCATGGTAGACCGCATACATCGCCGCCATGTTGGCGAGCAGGGCCTGGGCGGTGCAGATATTGCTGGTGGCTTTCTCGCGGCGGATGTGCTGCTCGCGGGTCTGCAGCGCGAGGCGGTAGGCAGGGCGGCCGTGACGGTCGCGCGAGACCCCCACCAAACGCCCGGGAAGGTTGCGTTTGAGGGCCTCGCTGCAGGCGAAGAACGCCGCGTGCGGGCCGCCGAAGCCGAGCGGCACGCCAAAACGCTGGGCACTGCCGAGGGCGATGTCAGCTCCCAATTCCCCGGGCGGCGTCAACAGGCAGAGGGCGAGCAGATCGGTAGCGACGATCGCCAGCGCGCCGGCGGCATGGATGCGATCGATCGTCGTCCGCCAATCACCGACGCTGCCATCGGTTCCCGGATACTGCAAAAGGACGCCGCAGACCTGCTCATTGACGACGATGTACTGCTGCTCGAGGACGGTGATCCCCAGGGGCTTGGCGCGGGTGCGCACGACGTCGATGGTCTGCGGATGGCAGTCGGCGTGGACGATGAAGGTCCGCCGATTTTCGGCCTGGGCTCCATGGGCGATAGCCACGTGCATGGCCTCGGCGGCGGCAGTGGCCTCATCGAGCAGGCTGGCATTGGCGATGGGCAGGGCGGTGAGGTCACCGACCATGGTCTGGAAGGTCAGCAGGGCTTCCAGGCGGCCTTGCGCGATCTCTGCCTGGTAGGGCGTGTACTGCGTGTACCAGCCTGGATTCTCAAGGATGTTGCGCTGGATCACCGGCGGCACGAAGCAGTGGTGGTAGCCCAATCCGATAAACGAGCGGCAGACCTTATTGTTCTCGCTGAGGGCGCGCAGCTTGGCGAGGGCCGCGTGCTCATGGATCGCCGCCGGCAGCGCTAGTGCCGGGCGGCGGATGTTCGCCGGTACGGTGGCTTCGATCAGCCCCTTCAGCGAGGAATGGCCGGTGACCTGCAAGCGCGGTAGCAGGTCAGATTCCTGGGCGCTGCCGAGGTGACGGTCGAGGAAGAGATCGGGATGCGTAGGCATGAGGGGGCTCCGGCAAAATTGAGGCGGGGCCCTGTCTGGTGGCCTGAGAGCGTGACTCCGTCGGCATGGTGCGGCACATGCGCCGCAGCCATTTTCCAGGGTGCCGTCGGGTGATGGTCCTTTGGCCTGAGAGCGTGACTCCTTCGGCATCCTGGTCCTCGGCTGGTTGATCCAGCCGAGATGGGACTTCTCCCACCACCGTCATTCGGCGGATGCTATCGTGGGTCGCGCATGGCAGGTCAAGGACAACGCGTGAGGCTCTTTGGCGTAGGAAGTCGTTCATCCCCTTGATCCCCGGCCATCGATGACCACCGTCCGAACTATGTCCAAGCTTTTGCTGTCGAATCTCGATGCCACCCGTGATTTTGCGCGGCGCGTGGCGAAAGACGTGGCGATCGGCGATGTCATCCTCCTCGATGGCCCGCTGGGAACCGGCAAGACGACCTTCACTAAGATGCTGGTTGCGGTCTTGAACGACGGCGAAACCGCCGTCACCAGTCCGACCTTCACGCTCATGCATCAGTATGAAGGTCCTACGAAGGTTGTGCACCTCGATGCCTATCGTCTCGCGGGACCCGCCGATCTCGACGGCCTGGGCTTTGCTGAGGCCAGTGACGGAGCCGTCGCCCTCATCGAATGGGGCGAGCGGGTGGCGGCGGCCTTCAGCAGTCGGGAGGGAGTCTGGCAGATCCGCCTCGCCCATGTCGAAGGCGACCGTCGGCAGGCTGAGATCATTCCGCCTGCCCGCTGCCGCGCCGCCTGGGCGGTGGATGCGCAGGGGAACGCAGCGGAAAAGCCCATCGTTGAAAAAAACATCATTGAACAAGCCCTCGAATCGCGACCGAGCTTGGTCAGCGCCCCGATCGTCATCTCCGCCGACGGCAACGGACGTGATCCATTGACCATCGCGTATATCGCCAAGCATCGCCAGACCTGCGCTTTTAAGACCTTGTCCTGGCAATGGCTGGTGGTGACCGCGTTGCTCGCGGTGGCCAGTGGCCTCGTGGCTTGCCGGGCGCATGGCGTCGGCAATGGCCTGGCGTGGCTCGGTGATCCCCTGGCGTTTCTCATCGGTGCCGCCGGCGCTGCGGTACTGGTCACGGGATACGGTCTCTGGCGCCGGACTCGAGCAGTTGAGCAGTTGCCGATCACCCAGGAGGCCTGGATGAGCGCTCTGGCGGTGAGCGTACTCTATCTCGTGCTCTACGATCCATTGATCGGTGTCGGCATCATCACCGGGCTCTTGTGCACGGTCTACCTCGGGGCGATCGCCTTCCGCTTGCTGGCCTTGATGCTCGGCGGCAAGCGCGGCCTGCATACTGCTGATCTGACCATGCCCGCCACCGGCTGGCCGATGTATACCGTGCTGGTGCCGTTGTATCGCGAGGTGAATGTCGCCCGCAACATCCTCGTCAGTCTCGAACGGCTGGATTACCCACGCGATAAGCTCGATGTGAAGTTTCTCCTCGAAGCTGACGACCCCTCGACCCGCGATGCCCTCATGTCGGTATTCAACGCCCAGGGTGGCATACCGGCGTGGGCCGAATTGTTGGTAGTGCCGCATGCCCAGCCCAAGACCAAACCCCGTGCCTGCAATCATGGTCTGGCCCGCGCCAAGGGTGAATTTTTGGTGATCTTCGATGCCGAGGACCGTCCTGAGACGGATCAGCTCAAGCAGGCTGTACTCGCCTTCCAGCGCCTGCCGCGGCGCACCGCCTGCCTGCAGGCGCAGCTCGCCTATCACAACCATCGCCAGAATCTCCTGACGCGGTGGTTCGCGATGGAATACAATGTCTGGTTCCGCCGCTACCTCCCGGGTCTGGCGCGCTTGCAGGTGCCCATCCCCTTGGGCGGTACGAGCAATCACTTCCGTACCGAGGTGCTGCACGAATTGGGTGGTTGGGATCCCTTCAACGTCACCGAGGACTGCGATTTGGGCGTGCGCTTGCACCTGCTCGGCCATCGTACCGAATTGCTTGAATCGACGACCTGGGAAGAGGCCAACAGCGTCACCGGCAACTGGATCCGCCAGCGCAGCCGGTGGTTAAAGGGCTATTTCGTGACCCACGTGGTCTGGGGCCGGCGTCCTTTCTGGTTGGCCAACCGTCTGGGGCCCTGGGCGGTGTGGGGCTTCCTGTTATCGGTGCTTTTCGTGCCGCTGCTGGCGGCCACCAATCTCGTGCTGTGGATCTATGCCACGGTCTACGCGACCCTGGTCAGCATCGATTGGTATAATGGCTATCCGCTGTGGACCTTGCTCGCTGAACGCGATTATGCCAACGAACGCTCCAGCTGGCCGATGTGGTTCGCCGGGCCGCTGGAGGACTCGTTTTTCGGGCCGGCATCGCAGGTGCTGTTCATCGCCTCGGCGGTGCTCCTGGCCGGCAATGCAGTCTTCATCGTCATCTGCGGCTTGGCCGGCCGTCGTCCCGGACAGCGCGGCGTGTGGTTGCCGGCCTTGCTCCTGCCGGGGTATTGGTTTCTCATCAGCATCGCCGCCTGGAAGGGACTGTGGCAGGCCATCGTGCGTCCGCATTACTGGGAGAAGACCATCCACGGCTTGGACAAGCCGCACACCTGAGCGGTCATTTCCCCAGTGCCCGGCTGTAAGCCCGAGTCTGGGAATGGGCGGGCAGGTAGATCGTGATGCAGGTGCCGGTGCCCAGGGTGCTGCCCAGTTCGAGGATGCCTTCGTGTTCGCGGACGATGCGGTTAACCAGTGACAGGCCCAGGCCGGTACCTTGCGGTTTGGTGCTGAAGAACGGGGTGAACACGCGCTGCTGGAGTTCGACGGGAATACCACAGCCATTATCAGAGACCTCGATCACCACCGCCGGCATGCCCAGAGGATTGTCATCGCTAGCGCGTTCGGCGCTCACCGAGACGCGTGGTTGCTCGATCGTGCGCATCGCATCCAGGCTGTTGTTCACGAGATTTTGCAGAACCTGGCGGATCTGATCGGCATCGGCCAGGACCGAGGGCGTGTCGTCGGCGAGTGTGACCACGACCGCGACATCGTCGGGCACGTCGCGGCGCAGGCGGGTCAGGTGCTTCAACTCTTCGAGCAGGGCTTCGAGGTCGAGTGGCTCGCGTTGCGGCGCCCGCATCCGCGAGAGCGCCAGGAAGTCGCTGACGATGCGCGCTAAGCGATCCGATTCGGTGATCAGGATGCTGGCGAGCGCGGTGGCATCGGGATTTCCTGAGCTGCGATGCATCTCTTCCAGTTCCTGGGCGCAGCCGCGTAGGCTGGTCAGGGGATTGCGAACCTCATGGGCGATGCCGGCGGCCATCTCGCCGAGCGCGGACAAATGCTCTGAGCGCTGCGCATTTTGCTCGAGCAGGCGCAGGCGAGTCTCGTCGGCAATGAGGATGGTTCTCCCGACCATCGCCCCGTTTCGCCCTTGGAGCCGCGTCGCGCGCACGACCAGGTGCCGCCCATTGGGCCCGGGCAGACGTCGCAACTGGGGCAGGTCGGGATCGAGCGCCAGTTCACGGACCACGGCAACGTGCTTTCCGGCGAGGGCGGTAACGGCGGGCAATCCCCGGCTTTGCGCGGGCAGATGCAGCAGCCGTTCGGCTTCGCCGTTGAGATAGATGAGCATCCCATGGCGATCGATGGCGATCACGCCTTCACCCAGCTGATCGAGGAGCTGCTCGGTGAAGAGCTGTTGCTCGCGAAGCCGCCGGGTCAGCAACTGCGCCAATAGGTCGACGACGAAGAAGCCGCCGATCTGCACCGCCAAGTTGCCGAGGATGCGGTTAGTATCGTCGAGCGCCGGGTAGTCGGTGAGAAATTCCTTGGGGAAAGGCGAGGCATGGGCCAGATACAAGCTTGCGCAGCCGGCCATCACCAATGAGGCCAGGGCTGGCATCACGAACAGGGCCACACCCGGCAGGGCGAGGTTGGCGATGAGAACCACCGCAAATAGCAACAATACTGCTGGTGAAGCCACTCCGCCCGTGAGATAGATGAAGATTCCAACCCACAGCAGGTCAAAGATCAGATGCAGGATCAGCTGCCAACGATGTCGCGTCCAATGCACCAGGGCCGCCAGCATCCCCGCGACCACACCGACCCCCAACAGCAGCCAGCGCGCGTTGTCGAAAGTCTCGGGAGCAAGTGTTTCTTGACGGTGCTCAGTGCCGAAGGTCAGTACGGCCAGCGCCAGTGCGGTCAGCAGCAACCGCAACAGGCTGACTTGACGGGCGGGCTCGGTAAGGGGTCCGCGTAGCGCAGCCATGGCCGTCTACCCCCGGGCTTAGGAGAGCTGCTTCTGGAGTTCCAGGATCGGCAGGAAGATCGCGGCGACGATCGTGCCCACGACCACGCCCATGATCGACAGCATGATCGGCTCGATCAAGCTGGTCAGGGCCTTCACCGTCGCATGGATCTGCTGGTCATAGAAATCGGCGATCTTGAACAGCAGGACTTCGAGTGCGCCCGAACGTTCACCAATTGACATCATTTTGACCACCATGGGCGGGAAGACCCACGAGGTCTGCAGGTGCGAGGTAAGATTTTCACCGCGACGGACCGAGTCGCGGGTGGCGAGCAGGGTGTCTTCGATGACCATATTGCCGGCCGTCGAGGCGACGATCTCAAGTGCGGCCAACAGGGGGACGCCTGAAGAGAGCAGGGTGCCGAAGGTGCGCGTGAAGCGGCTCAAGGCGACCTTTTGACCGAGGGGGCCGAAGACCGGAATCTTGAGGGTTACCGTATCGCGGATGCGCCGTGCATCGACACTGATCTTCATCGTGACCTTGTAGCCGATGATGACGGCGAGGAGGAAGAAGACCACGATATACCACTGATTGGTCAAGAACCGCGAGGCCTCGAGAACGACCACCGTAATCGCCGGTAACTTTGCATTCAGCGAGGTGAACATGGATTCAAATTTTGGGACCACGCCCACCAGCAGGTAGCCGGTGATGCCGAAGATCAGGCACAGGGAGATGATCGGGTAGGTCATCGCCGACTTGATTTCGCTCTTCAGCGTCTCGGAGGCTTCCATGAAGTCCGCGAGGCGTCCGAGGATGATATCGAGCTGGCCGGAGGATTCGCCGGCCTTGATCATGTTCACATAGATTTCAGGAAAGATACCCGGGAAGCTCGCCATCGCTTCCGACATTTCGGTACCGCCACGGACCATATCGGCGCATTCCTGAATGCCGGCACCGAAGTTCTTATTGGTGCTCATGGTCTGCTCGGAAAGGATCTCGAAGCTCTCCAGAAGCGGAATGCCGGCCCCGATCATGGTTGCGAGCTGGCGGGTGAACATCGACAGCTCGGCGGGCTTAGCGCTACGACGGCTAAGCCCAGGGTTTTTCCTTTCAGCCACGATATCGAGTTTTTGCAGCTGCACCTGCATGCCGCGGATTTGCGCTAGGGCGACTTCCTTGGTTTCAGCTTCGAGGATACCGCGGACATCTTTTCCGGCACTGTCGCGGCCGACGTAGGCGAATTTTAGTTTGGCCACGGTATCTCCATCTCAGCGTGATATAGCGTTCGGCCTAGCATCTGGCAAGTCGCAGGACCACGACTTGCCAGATGCTGATTAACCACCGCGAGCGGAGGGCTGGGCCTCCGCTCGCGGTCGTTACGGCGCGAAAAATCAGCGACTTTCAGGTGCTGGGAGTCGACTCTTCAACGGCAGCCGGGTCAACGGCAGCCGGGTCAACGGCAGCCGGGACTTCCCCGGCCTCGGGAGCTGCGACTTCGCTGG
>JBILBP010000132.1:0-7095 GCA_044353645.1 Planctomycetota bacterium
GGTCATCCATACTCCCGAAAATTCTGAAAAGCGCAGCTGCAGCCCAGCTGCAAGGCGCGTGAGGCGATGGCATGGCAGACGCCATGTCGAGCCTCGCGCAACGCCGCAGATGGGCTGCAGCTGCGCTTTTCAGCTAGCGGCGCATGCGTAGCCAGAAGGCGCGGCCGTCCTTGACCACCTGCAGGGTGATCTCCTGGCGGCGGGCGAGGGACTTAGCATCGTCGACGTTTTTTAGGGCACCTACCGTGCGCTCGGCGAGTACGCGATCGCCTGGTTCGAGACCGGCCTGGGCCGCGAGTCCCTTGGGGTCGATCTCGGTGATCACCAGACCCGCCTGTCCGTCATTGCCGAGGTGCAGGCCGAAGGCCTTGAGGTCGACCTCGTCTTCGGCCCTGATCGCCGCACGCTTCTTCTTGATGTCCTCGAGCGCCACCGGAATCACCGAACGTTCGAGGGCCTTCCCGCCGCGCCAGATGGTCAGGGGAACCTCCTGGCCGATGCGGCAGGCGGCCAGACGCGAGCGGAACTGCATCTGCCCGGCGATCCTGACCCCGCCGAGCGTGAGTACGACATCGCCGTTCTCGAGCCCGCCGCGGGCCGCCGGGGTGTCGGGGAAGACCTGAGCCAGGCGCACCGCCGTGCCGCTGGGCAGGCCGAGGGCGGGGGCCTGGTCGGCGGCCAATTCTTCTGCGTCGACACCGATGCCCGGCCAATGTACTTCGCCGTGGGCCAGCAGATCCTCGGCTACGCGCTTGACAATGTTGGAAGGAATCGCGAAACCCAGGCCGATATTCGAGCCGGTACGTGAAAGGATGTTGGAATTCACGCCCACGATGCGGCCGGTGAGATCGACGAGGGGACCGCCGCTGTTGCCGGGATTGATCGCGGCATCGGTTTGGATGAACGATTCGTAACCGCCGACGGGCTTATAGATGCCGGTGCTGCGATCGGTCGCGCTGACGATGCCCGAGGTCGCGCTGTAGCCGACGCCCAGGGGATAGCCCAGCGCCACCACCCAGTCACCGACGCGGGTCTTGTCGGAATCGCTCCATTCGGTGGTGGGCAGCTTCGGCAAGGGGATCTTGAGCACCGCGAGATCCGTCTCCAGGCTCCAGCCGACGTATTCGGCATCGATCTGCCGGCTGTCGTTGAGCTCGATGGTGATGCGCTCGTAGCCGATGTAGCTGCCGTTGCGATCGCGCTCGAACTGCTGCTGCTCATTCATGCGCAAGACCACGTGCGAGTTGGTCATGATGTAGCTCGCCTTGTCGTCGCTGTGGAAGATGAAGCCTGAACCTTCACCAACCTCGACTTCCCGCGAGCCGCGGAAGAACACCCCGCCGAACGGGGTGCGATAGGGTACCGCCTCCTGCGCGCGGGTATGGATGGCGACGACGCTCGGCCCGACGAGCTCATGCACGAGGTTGAAGACGTGTGACAGGCGCTGCAGCTCGCCACCGACGGTCTTCAGCTCTTCGCGGGCCTTGGCGCGGGCCTCTTCGTCGAGGGCCTGGGCGGGCGTGCTCAGGCCCAGGCTGAGGACGGTGGTGAACAACAAGGCCAGCGAGGAGATACGGTTTTTGCTCATTATGGTACTCTGCAGACGACGTTAGCCAGTAAACCTCACCGAGGAATCGGGGCTTCGACCACAGCCGTGGCTTTCGTCACCGCCGGCGCTTTCGTCACTGCCGGTGTGCCGTAGCGTCTGTCCATGTCCTGGGAAATCATCATCACCGGTTGCGGCACCAGCCACGGCAATCCTGCTTGGGGCGACCCTGCGTGGTGGTCGACCGACCCTCGCGATGCACGTCGGCGCTCGGGGGCGGTGTTGCGCGCTGACGACGGTCGCGTGATTCTCATCGACACCGGCCCGGATCTACTCCATCAACTACGTGATCCATATCGTCGCTGGGATGGCCTGTCGTATCCCGCCGATGCCGTGACGCGCTGCGATGCGGTGCTCATGACCCATGATCACGCCGACCACAGCCATGGCATCAACGATCTGCGGCATGTGAACCGCTTGATGCGCCATACCCAACGTCAGGCCGCAGGCCACCTCGCAGGCAGTCCGGCCCCGAGCATTCCGATCTTTGGCCATGCCGAGCATCTTGATCGTCTGCAGCAGATGTTCCCCTATTGCTTCGGAGTTGGCGACGATTTCTACAGCCTGTCGGCGCCGGCCCTGGTGCAGCGTCCTCTGGCTGATGATGTGCTGGTGACCATTGCCGGGTTGCCGCTGATCCCCTTTGCGATGAGCCATGGCACGGCCGGACGAACCACGGGATTTCGCATCGGCGAGCTGGCGTATCTCACCGATCTCAAAGAATTGCCGACAGCTGCCGACCGGCATCTGCGCGGCGTGGGGCTGCTGGTGCTTGATATGCTGCGTGATGACGAGCACCCCACGCATTTGTGTTGGGCCGAGGCGCTGGCGATCATTGCGCGATTGCGCCCGCGGCGGACGGTGCTCACCCACATGGGTCCGGAAGTGCGCTTTGCCGCGTTCCAAGCCCGTCTACCACCTGCCGTTGAGATGGCGGTTGACGGTTGGCGCGCTGGTTTCTCGGATAGACTGGAGTTGGAGTCGTAATCGTGCGCTTCTGCCTCCTCATCATCCTCATCGCCGGCTTATGGGTCCTCTCGGGCTGCAACCTGCGCTCGCGCGAGGGCAATGATCAGCTGGCGCCGCAATCGATGTCGACGTCGTCCAGCGCCGGCCGTGAGCTCTTGCCAGGTGTGCCAGGTGCGCTGCTGGCGCCGAAGCCCCGCGTCCTCCCCGCCCTCACCAGTGAGCCGCTGGTGCGCGTGCTCCTGGTCCAGGCGGCGAGCATCACTTTCACCCTCGAGTCCTCGGCGACCCTCGCCGATGGCCGACGTCTGGCCAGCGGCACGCATCGGGCGCAGGCGCTCGCTGGTACGCTGGTCCTCGATGGCGTGCCGGTGGCGGCCGAGAATGTCGTGCAGATGCCGGCGGCGCCGGTGCGTTTCCGTGCCGAACTCGATCCACCTTATGGTCCGCGGCAAACCCTCGCCTTCAGGGGCGCACCGGTCTTGCGACTGTCCGGCGCGCAGGCGCAACTGCTTGAGGAAGTCCGGCTCGAAACCTATCTGGCTGGAGTCCTGCCCACGGAAATGAACGGCAAATGGCCAGTGGCCGCCTTGGCCGCGCAGGCCATCGCCGCGCGCAGTTACGCCTCGGCGAAATACCTCGAGCGTTTCGACAAGCCGTGGCAGCTGCATTGGCACTACTCGGTGGACATGGCCTATGCCGGAGCCAGTGCCAAGCAGACCGCCAACGTTGGTGAAGCCTTGCGGCGCACTCGCGGTCAGGTGCTGATGTACCGCAATCTGCCGGTCCCGGCCCTGTTCAATGCCTGTTCGGGCGGAACTACAGAAGCCGCCGCCAATGTCTGGCCAACGCTCAGCGGTGCCGATCGTCTGCTGAGCATGACCGAGCAGATGCCATCGGTGAGCGATGCCTCGGCCGAGGCCGGAGCCGCGGCCCTGGGCATGCGCCGCACTCATTGGCGGTGGAAATCCAACATTCCTCTGGCGAGCATCACTCGCGATCTGCAGGCCTGGGCGCGCACCCACCCCGAGGACAAACTCGCTTTCGGGACCGTCACCGGCATCGCCATCGAGAGCCGCAATCCCAATTCCGGACGCGTGGCGCAGGTCGCGATCAGCCACAAGGTGCATGGCCGTACGCGCAAGACGTTGATGTCGGCACCGGACTTCCGCATGGCCATCAGTCCTGTCGACATCCGCTCGACGTGGTGGGACACCTGCAGCGTGGCCAGCGCCAAGGGCGGGGTCCTGGTGCTCAGCGGACGCGGCTTCGGCCATGGCGTGGGCCTGTCACAGGTCAGCGCCTGGCAGATGGCTAGCGAGGGCCGCGCGGAAGCGGCGATCTGCGCCCGTTTTTATCCTTCGGCGCTGATCGAGCGGCGCTGGTGAACCTTGGAGTCGTTATGCCTGTACGGACTGTTTTTCTCGCTTCGCTGATGGCCGGTGCCGGCAGCTTGCTGCTACTGACCTCGTGCGAAAGCGAACGCCCGACGGTGAAGATCGAGGAGCCCAAGGAGCTTGGAAGCACCCCGGCTGAAATCGAGCGCAATGCTATTGAGCGTGACATCGCCGCGCTCGCAGCGGCCAAGGATCAAAGCGATGCGAAGGCATCGAAGGACTATGATGATGCCCGGGCGGCACTCATACGTCGCGGCTCGGCGATCGAGACCACGCTCGTGGACAACCTGCGCCGTGCCGATGACTGGGGCATCCGCCTGGGCCTCATCGAGGTGTTGATGGCCACCGGCACCAAGGTCTGCATCGATCATTTGATCTTCTGCCTCGATGATGACGAGCCCTTGGTCGCTTTACGCGCCAACACTACCTTGCAGGAAATAACCAATCATAACGAGATTCCGCCTGCCGGCGGCCCGACCGGCAGCAATGGACTCCCGCCAGTGCCGCTGCGCTTGGCCACGGATCTAGACCTGGACGCGGACCTCCGGCAATGGGAGCAATGGCATCATGCCTATGCCAAGCCTTTGCGCACTGCCTGGGCCGCTTGGTGGGCCACCAACAGGGCTCAGATTTCGATCAAATGAATTCGTGGCTCTCGTCGACGAGACGCTCGGCTTCGAGCCAATCGGCGAGGTTGTTCCCGACGCGGAAGTTACGCCGTTCGGCCATTAAGTAGGCTTCGCGTGCGACGAGGCCGGCACGTTCGCCGACCGCTAGCACGGCCTTGGCCTTGCCCCTCGATCTCGGCTCGAGGGTCTCGCTGCGGTTTTTCCGCATGACGATGGCTTTATTACCGCCGGTGTCGTCCTTGAAAATCTTTACCGTCAAGTCGGGTTTGGCCGACTTGGGGGGCGCTTTGGTCGCGGTTTGAGCGCTGGCCTTGGCCAGCTTATTCTTTTCGGACATCGATGCCTTCTCCTCGTAATATGTTATCATACTGCATTCGCGAGCACGGGGCAATAGGGGGCTTGTGGATCAGTTCGCTGATTCAGATATATTATTGTTATAATAGACATCTGCGTCATGGTAGACAGCCGGTCTCTGGCCAGAAGCTCCGCCACCATGACTGATCACGACGTACCTGCCCTTGGGCCGACGGTGGCCGAGCATGCCTCCCGAAGTCGGGCGGCGTGGTTGAGCTTGTTGATCGGCATCCTGATGCTGGTGTTGAAGATGAGCGCCTACGTCATGACCGGCTCGGCAACGATCCTTTCTGATGCCCTCGAAAGCGTCGTGCATGTGGTCGCGATCAGCTTCATGTTCTGGTGTTTCCATCTGACATCGGCTCCGCCAGATGAAGATCATCCCTACGGCCATGGCCGGGCCGAACCTTTGAGCATCGGTTTCGAAGGCGGCATGATGGCCATCGCGGCCCTGGCCATCGCCTGGGAGGCGATCACCGGCCTGTGGTATGGGCATCGCCCCGAGCATCTCGGCAGCGGCTTATGGCTGGTCGCCGTGGCGGCGGTGATCAACTTCGCCCTGGGCGTGCATCTGCTGCGCACCGGCCGGCGTACACGTTCCGCCCTGCTGGTGGCCGATGGCCAGCATGTGCTCTCCGATGTCTGGACCAGTCTCGGCGTGCTGCTCGGCATCGGCATGATGATGCTCACCCCGAACAATCACTATGCGATCTGGATCGATGGACTGGTCGCGATCCTCATTGCCGGTTACATTCTTTATGCGGCCTCGGTACTGATCAGATCCTCGATCGCCGCCCTGCTGGACGAGGCCGATCCGGCGTTGTTGCAGCGTATCATCGACGCTGTGGCGGAGATCCGCGAGCCAGAATGGCTAGACGTGCACAATCTGCGTTGCCGCACGTCGGGCGATTATGTCTATGTCGATTTCCACCTGACGGTACCCGCCGAGTGGACCATCGAGGAAGGCCATAACGCTATCGACCGACTTGAGCATCAGGTGCTGCAGCGCCTCGGCCGCCAAGGTTCGGTGCTCGTCCACCTCGACTATCCGCATCATGGCGACCACACCCCGATGTCCTTGGCGACGGTGGTCCCCCAACCGTTGACGGTGGAGTTGGCGCGTCGCAACAAAGGACTCTAGGAGTCGGTCGGGAAGAGATTCGGTCGTCTGACTCGGTCTCATACGGCATCTTCAGCGTTGGCAAAACGGTCAGATTGCGCTGCTATCCGCCCGCTTTGCCGCCTTGGATCTGCTGCACGATACTTTCGCCATCCTCGGTCATCTCTTCCCGACAGATTCCTAGAGCTTTGCCCATGTCCATCGTCGCTTCTTCCTCACCCTGCCCGCCGACTCTGGTTCTGCATGGCGGCGTGTGCTCCCGATTGCCCGACCCCGTTTATCGGTTGCGGGTCGAGGCGACCTTGCGCGCTGCCCTGGCCACCGGCATGGCGGTCTTGGCCGCTGGGGGCTCGGCCCTCGAGGCGGTGCAGATGGCGGTGGCGACCATGGAGGATTCCGGCGATCTCAATGCCGGGCGGGGGGCGGTTCGCGATGCCGAGCAGCAGGTGCTGCTCGATGCCATGCTCATGGATGGCGCGACGGCGGCGATCGGAGCGGTGGCAGGCGTGCAGCGCGTGCGTAATCCCATCGCCCTGGCGCGACTGGTGCTCGAGCGCACGCCGCATGTGCTGCTCATCGGCAACGGGGCCGAACGCCTTGCCGATGATCATGCTCTTGAGCGTGTCGGAGATGATTATTTCGGCGCGCCACCTCCGGACCAGCCGTTGGCCCACGGCACGGTCGGGGCCGTGGCGCTCGATCGCGGCGGCCGACTCGCCGCCGCTACGAGCACCGGCGGTACCACCGCCAAGCTGCCCGGACGCGTCGGCGACTCGCCGATTCCCGGCGCGGGCACGTGGGCGGATCAGGAGTGCGCGGTATCGGCGACGGGCGTCGGCGAGTATTTCCTGCGCTGCGGCTTCGCGCATCGTGTGGCGTGGTCGGTGGCGGCGGGTGAAACCGTGTCCGCTGCCAGCGAGGCCGCCTTGCAGCGCGTGATCGCCCTGGGCGGATGGGGCGGCGCGATCGCCCTGACGCGCAGCGGGGAGCTGGCGCTGCCCTTCGCTGCCGCCGGCATGTGGC
>JBILBP010000133.1:0-7043 GCA_044353645.1 Planctomycetota bacterium
TCAGCGCCATCAGCGCCATCAGCGCCATCAGCGTCCTCGGCCAGACGCGACTCGCTGCCGCCGAGGCCAGCTGGGATAACATCCATGCCATCCTCGAAGCGCGCTGCACCAGCTGCCATGGCGATACTAAGCAGAAGGCCGGCCTGCGTCTGGATAGTCCGGCATGGCTCGCCAAGGGCTCGCACGACGGGGCGGTGGTGGTCGCCGGCCAACCAGCGCTGAGCAAGCTCTACACCATGTCCGCCCTGCCTGACGATCATGAAGATCGCATGCCGCCCAAAGGCGAGCGCCTGACCGCTGAACAACTCGCCCTGCTCAAACAGTGGATCGCCGAGGGCGCGAAGACCGCCATCATCGAGAAGAAGCCGGAACCAGTCGGCGCTCTTCCCACACAGATCGATCCGGAAAAAACCAAATCCGCGCCAAACGACCTGATGCAGAGCACCATGGACGACGCCGCGCACAGCAACCGCCGCACGCCGGCGCAGCCGCGTCCGACGGCGGCTCCGGAAGTCCCGATCATCCCCGCCCCAGCGGCACCCGAATTGGCCATCACCGCCCTCACAACGCAGAGCTTCGTGATCAACACCCTGCCCGGCGGCTGGCTTGATGTGCATGCCGGCCACGCCAAGAACGGCCTCTCGGACAGCCATCTGCCGCTCCTGAACAAGATCGGTCCGGCGGTAGCCTTCCTTGATCTCGCGAACTCCGGCATCACCGATCGCCAGCTCAAGCTGCTCACCACCTTCCGCAACGTCCAGCGCCTGCATCTTGAGCACACGCCGGTGAGCGATGCCGGACTCACGGCCCTCGCCGCTTTTCCGCAACTGACCTACCTCAATCTCTTCGCCACCGACATCAGCGATGCCGGGCTTGCCGCGCTGCCGTCGTTGAAGCAGCTCGCTGAACTCTATGTCTGGCAGAGCAAGATTACCCCCGCCGGCATCGCCACCCTCAAGAAGAAGCTGCCCGAGCTGGAAGTCGTCACCGGGCCCGAAGACCTGCCCACCGCCAAGATCGAAGAGAAAAAGAAGAAACGCAAATAGGCCCGCGTCAGCTGCCGTTCCACGGGAAGACCGCGTGGCGCATCCGTAGCTGGGTGGCATCCTCGCCGCCCTGGGAGACCCCGGCTATCGCTCGTGGCGAGGCTGCGCAGGCACCTCCTTCCGCCGGCTCAAAGCCCAGCTCACGCCGCGCTCCGCGCGAGCCACGCCCTCCCCGGGGACCGCAATGATGGTGAGCCACGACGTCATCCTGACTTTTTCCGGCGGTCTGGCCGCCGCCCTCGACTCGACGACGCCAGCGGCGGCGACCGCGGGCAGCTCCTCGCCGGCTATGGGCATACTCCTGGCCCTGCTCAAGGTCGCGGCCTGCGGCCTGCTGATCGTGATCGGCAGCGGCCGGATCATCCCCTGGTTCCTAGGAGTCGGTCGGGAATAGATGACCGAGGATGGCAAAGATATCATCCGGCAGATCCAGGGCGGCAAAGCGGGCGGATAGCAGGGCTGGTATAAGGAAAAAGGTCACCATGCCTCGTCCGGAGCGGAACGCTCAGGCGGCGCACGGCGGGAGCCACCCGTATCATTATCGGCTCGCTTACGATACGTCCGCCGCCGTACCCGTACGGACTTCCTCGTACTCTTCCGCGCAGGTGACGAGGGCTTGCTCGTCGACGATCTTCTTCACCTCGGGGAGGGCTTCGCCTTCCTCCTTCTTGACGTGAGCGCGGACGTTCTCGACGTGGCCTTGGCGACATCCGCTACCAGTTGCCCATCAATCCTGGCGCGGAGCGCATCGACCACCCGCAGACGGATCGCTTCGCGTTCGATCTTGCCCAGCGCGAACGCCAAGGCGTCGGTGAAATGGGCGTGCTCGACTGGCGAAATGATCCTTGAAGCTCGGACTGCGCTCGCGGATCACGTGACCGGCGATGCGCTCCGCGTAGCAGGCATAGCCGCCCTGCACCGGCGTCTTCGGCTTGGGGAAACCCTCGCCGAGGGAATTGGGCAGGTAGTTGGCCGGGCCCTGATTGAGCGTCTGCCGCGCGAAGCCGTCATGCCGGTTGTTGTGCACCGGCATGATCGGCCGATTGATCGACTGCTTGAGGGTGGCATCCGCGGCCGGTGGCTGGCGGTTCGCGGACATGATGCGTCCAGGTTGAGGTTGGCCCAGAATCCGCACCGGGCGTCGCAGGCGATGACCACGCCGCCTGGGCCACCAACGGGTTCGTCGCACGGGCATCATGCCGCTGATACAGTCGTCGTTAGCACCTCGCCGGGCCGTACCTCCGCTTGCCCAGCCACCGGCAGCGCCACGCTTCACGGCCTCATGTATGAACCTGTTCTCGTCGCCGTCCCTCCCAAAGGCGGCAGCTTCGACGATGTCATGAAGAAGCTCGTGGCTCTCAACTGGATCCGTCCGGAAGTGGTCTCGGCCCTGCGGCGCCTAATCAAGGACGACAAACGCCGGGTAAAACTCGAAGAAGGCCTGATTCAGTTATGGGCCGCCAATGGTCATGAGTATCAAGCGACAATGCGCGCGGCCGATCGTTTTGGCCATGATCTCGACGATATCGACCAGGCCCTGAAGCGTATGCGCCGTTTCATCGGCGAAGATGGCATGCAGCGCCTCGACTATACTGGCAAGTCTGGCGTCGAGCAATTATTAGAGCAACTGCGCCACCATGGCGAGGCGGAATTGCGCGAGGCCGCCTATGCCCTGCATCTGCAACTCGACCTCACCCGCCCCGGCAAGCCGGTGCGCATGGTCTTCAATCAGCTCGAAATCGATGTCCCCCGCCCCAACACCACACCGGTACGGGCGGTGCTGCTCGGCACCGATCACGAAGTCACGCCGACGTGGTTGCGCAAACAGAAGCGCGATCTCTCGCTGACCTGTTATGACGCCTTTCATAACACCCTCCTCGACGCCCTCGATACGCCCAAGATCCATAACTGGCAGGAGCTGACCGAGCACCTCATCCAGACCGACACCGACGTGCGCATCCTCGGCTCGCTGGGGCTCGACGATTACCTCGGTCACTGCGTGCTGATGTCGGAGCGCATGGCCAAGGAAGCCGTTGCCGTCGCCAACGGCCAGGGCGGGCGCTGGGCGTTGAGCGATCGCGATCCGAAGCTGGCGCTGCTGGCGCGCAGTCCGCTGCTGATCGATGCCGGTTACGAGGAGATTTACCGCCAGGTCCTCGATGCCAAGCGCAACGGCATCACCTTCGAAACCGGACCTAAGGATATCGAGACCATGTGCGCGACCCACGACCGCACGGCGATCTACATCGTGCGCAGTGGCTCGACGGTGGCGGTGACTCCCGGCCTGTGCGTGGTCGGCACCGAACTCATCACCAGCGAAACCATCGTCGCCGTCAATCAGGAGCGCCTGACCAAGAATCGCCATGTCGAGGCCCTGGTCGAAAGCCTCGCGCCGACCACCACCGATCATACCGCCGCCTGGCGCGCCAAGCTCAAGGCCAAGCTCGGCGAGCGCTTCGTGCTCGCACCATGAGCGGCGACAAGAAGATCATCGTCCCCGGCACCGACCATCCCGGGACCTTAGGCAAGGTCCTCGAAGCCCTCGCCGACCAGCAGCGCGTGGCCACGGTCATCGTCCGCCGCGGCGAACGCTTCCTGATGAAGATCATGGAAGTGCGCAAGGAGGTCGTGGTCGGCGAAGTCCGCTGCCTCAACTGGTCGGCAGAAATGGGACGCACGATCTTCGCCTCGGCGAACACCGACTACACCGAAGGCCGGCGCGAGATCCTGCTCGCCGATGCCATCGATAAGTTCGGCAACAGCGCCCATCGCTATCGGGTCTACATCCCCATCGAAGAGATCACCGCCATTTACGAGGATCTCGACGATCGTTTCGATCAGACGCCCTTCCTGCCCTTGCCCTAGGAGTCTGTCGGGAATAGATGACCGAGGGTGGCGATGGTTTTGTGCGGCTGATGCAAGGCAGCACAACGTGCAAATAGAAGCGCTATCTGCACGTTGTGCCAACGCTGGAGATGGCGGACGAGACCAAGTCAGCCGACCGAATCTCTTCCCGACAGGCTCCTGGAAACCTGTCTACCGGCGTTTCGCGGGGCCTCGCCGGCACCCCTCACGCGTTGACCAGGGGCGTGGTCGTCCTTGCCAAGGGTTGCGCAAAGAACCGCCAAAAAATCCATAGAGTCGTTGCACACGCAACGTTTGAACCACACTGCCTAGCCCCTATGCCAGTGCTGTCCTACCTCAGTCTCTTCGCCGCTGTCATCTACGCGTTTGCGGTCGGCAGCTTGGCGATCTATGCACTGCACAGCCTGTGGCTGCTCGGGCGCTTCCTCCGTCATCGGCGGAGCGCCGCCGCTCTTGAAGCTTCCGAACTCGCCGTCCCCCTGCCCACCGAACTACCCCGTGTCCTGGTGCAGATGCCGGTGTTTAATGAGCGCGATGTCGTGACCCGTCTGGTCGATAGCGTTGGTCGCCTGGCGTGGCCACGCGATCGACTGCACCTGCAGCTGCTCGATGATTCCACCGACGACAGCGTCGCGATCGGCGCCGCTGCCTGTGCCCGCCTGCGCAGCCAGGGCATCGACTGCGTACACGTGTGCCGCCCGAATCGTTCGGGCTTCAAGGCCGGGGCCCTGGAATTCGGGATGCAGCAGAACGATGCACCGTTCATCGCGATCTTCGATGCCGATTTCGTGCCCGCGCCCGACTTCCTGCTGCGCGCCATCCGCCCCCTGCTCGCCGATGAGGCTCTCGCCCTGGTGCAGGGTCGCTGGGCGCACCTCAACCGCACCGAGAACGCTCTCACCCGCGCCCAGGCGCTGGGCATCGATGGCCACTTTGCGGTCGAACAGGGCGCCCGCGCGTGGTCCGGCCTGGCGATGAATTTCAACGGCACCTGCGGCATGTGGCGTCGTAGCGCGATCATCGCCGGCGGTGGCTGGGAACACGATACCCTGACCGAGGACATGGATCTCTCGTACCGCGTGCAGCTCTGCGGGTGGCGCTGCACCTATCGCCTGGGTCTGGCGGTTCCCGGCGAGATCCCCGCGAGCGTCAATGCTTGGCGCGCGCAGCAGTTCCGCTGGGCCAAGGGTTCGCTGCAGACGGCGATCAAGCTCCTGCCGCAGGTCTGGCGCTCGCGCTGGAGCCTGACCGAGAAAGTCGCGGCCTCGCTGCACATGACGCATTACCTGGTGCATCCGCTGATTTTGCTGAGCCTGCTGATGGCGCCGCTGGCGCTCATCGCCGCCGCCTCGGTGCCCAAGGTCATTCTCGTGCTCGGCCTGGTGTGCTTCATCATCGGCGCCGCCACGCCACCGATCACCTACCTCACCGCCCAGCTGGTGCTGCATGGCCTGCCCGGCCTCAAGCGCATGGCCCTGCTGCCGGCCCTTGCCGCATTCGGCACCGGCATCGCCATCTCCAATGCCCGCGCCGCCTGGCAGGCGTTCACCGGCAAGACCAGTCCATTCGTGCGCACGCCCAAGGGTGGCGCGCTGGGCGCGAAGTCCGCGACTAGCAGCTACAAGGCGCGCACCGCCAGTGGCATCCCCGAGCTGTGCTGCGCCGCCTGGGCGGCACTGGCGCTGGTGATTGGTTTCGAATTCCATCCCTGGTGGGTCAGCCCGCTGCTGTTCGTCTATTGCTCGGGCTTTCTATGGATGGCCATCCAGACCATGCGCGAGGCCCGCGGCGCCGGCAAAGCCTGGTCGTGGCTGCCGAGCCTCGCGCGCCGGCGCGCACTGCGCAACCGGCGCAACTCCTCATTGAGCGCCCTGGAGGCGCTCGACTCGCATCAGGGGCAGTCAATCTAGACCGGCTCTTCCTGGAGTGCGTCAACAGGTCCCTTCCGCCGCAGGAATCCCCTGCCGGCGATGCCGACATAGAGTCCGCCACCGACCACGACGGCAACGGCGAGGCGCAACACGGCCATGCCCGAGCCGCGTCCGGGCGGCTGCGGCCACCACTGCAGCAAGGCTTCGACGGCGATGCCCATGACCGCGGCGGCGATCAGCGGCCGCAGCAGACCGCGCCACTCGACCACGGCCCCCGCTCCGCGCTGATGCAGCAGGTAGAGGTAGGTCGCGCAGCCGACGGCGGCGGCGATGGCGCTGGCCATCGCCAGTCCGGCTTCCTGCAAGGGCGTGCGGATCAGCAGCAGATTCAGCGCCAGATTCAAGACGATGGTACCGATGCTGACGAGCAAGGGCGTACGCTGATCGAGATGGGCATGGAAGGCGCGCACCAGCAGCTTGGCGATCGACACCGGCACCAGCGACAGTGCTAAGAAGCGCGTAACCAGGGTCGTGCGGGCCACGGCCTCGGCACCGAAGCCACCGGTCTGGTAGATCGCCCGCACCAAAGGCTCGGCGCACACCAGCAGGCCGACCGCCGCCGGCATCAGCCAGAACGCCTGTAGACGAATGGCGGTGCGCAGGCCGTCGCCGGTCGCCGACCAGCCCAGCCCGGCGCGCCGGGCCATCTCCGGAAAGGCGACAGTGGTCACGCCATGGCCGATGAGGGCCAGAGGAAACTGCAGCAGGCGATTGCCGAAATAGAGGAATTGCACCGGCCCAGCGCCGATCGCGAAGGCGTAGGCGATGAGCGTATCGAGCAAGGCGTTGATCTGGTACACCCCCGAGGAGAGCAGCGACGGCCCGAGAGCATTGCGGAAATCGCGATAGGCTGCGCACGGCACCGGCGCCGCCGCCGGCGGTACCAGCAACAGCGGCGGCATGCCGCCGGTCCGCGAGAGGGCGAAGAAGCTGAGCGCGGTCATCAGCATGCCGGCGGCCAGCACCGCGTACGGGGTCACCCGTACCTCCTGATCCGGCGAGAGCCAGATGGTCGAGATCATGCACAGGTTGAGCAGCACCGGGCAGGCGGCGGCGACCCAGAAATGGCGGCGGACGTTGAGCATCCCGCCGGCGAGGGCGGTGACGCAGATGAAGACCACGAAGGGCACCATCGGCGCCGCCAGCGAGGCCACCAGGACCACGCGCGCGTGCAGGTCGCCCCAGGCGAGGAGCGCACTGC
>JBILBP010000134.1:0-7007 GCA_044353645.1 Planctomycetota bacterium
TTGCGAATGCTTAAATTGTCAGCATGCCTCAAGCGGTTGCCACTATGTCCGTAAATGTTGTAATAGTCGATGATCATCCGGTGGTGCGCAAGGGCATCGCCCAGCTGATTGCGAGCGAGCCGGGTATCTGCGTGGTCGGCGAAGCCGAGGCTGCCAACGAAGGCATCGAGCTCATCCGCCGCCTGAAGCCCGATGTCTGCGTCGTCGATCTGACGCTCAAGGGCATGAGTGGGATGGAATTGATCAAGGCGGTGCGCCACGAATGCCTGCGCACCCTGATCCTGGTAGTCTCGATGCATGACGAACGGGTCTATGCCGAACGCTGCCTGCGTCTCGGTGCCAAGGGCTATGTGATGAAGGAGGAAGCCGCCGACGCCATCGTCGTGGCGATCCACAAGGTCATGGCCGGAGGCACCTACCTCTCCGAACGCCTGATGGCGGCGACCGTCAATCGCCTGGTCGGCGGCAAGCCGGAGGTCGCCAGCAAAGGCGCCATGGTCGCCTCGCTAAGCGATCGCGAGTTGGAAGTCTTCCACCTCATCGGTCGTGGTTTCACCACCCGCGCAATCGCCGAAGAGCTCGATCTCTCAGTGAAAACCGTGGAGGCCCACAAGGCCAACATCAAGACCAAGCTTGGTCTGAAATCGGCGCCCGAACTCCAACGTCTCGCGGTCACCTGGGCCCAAAGCCAAGCCGGGTAAAAAACGGCGAGAGCCGGGCATCTGCGGCGTTGCCGGAATCCTAGGAGCCGGTCGGGAATAGCTTCGGTCGGCTGACTCGGTCTCGCACGGTATCTCCGGCGTTGGCAAAACGGTCAGATAGCTCCCGCTATCCGCCCGCTTTGCCGCTTTGGATCTGCCGCACGATCCCTTCGCCATCCTCGGTCATCTATTCCCGACAGGCTTCTAGCATAGCGTTACCATGCGTCGTCATCCGGCACCTTGCAGCTGCCCGGCTCTCGCCGTTTTTTGGGATTAGCTGGGGCATGGCGCGTATGGCGGGCAGGCAGGGGTTGGTTAAGGACGTGTAAATTTGGATTTTGAGGCTGGGGAATTATGGCCTTGTAGCTGCTTGGTGGGTGGGGGTTTGGCTCTTCCGCCGGGTGTGTGCTTGGGCGATGCGCAAGGGCCTGGGCGCGGGGCATCAGCTGCCGGGCCTACGGTTTCGGAGGAATGCTCAGTTCGGCGCCGGCGACGATGTCCACGCCGGGGTTGGCGTCGGCTATCACGCGCCAGTGTTGGCTGTTGCCGTAGAAGGCCGTGCTGATGCCGGCGAGGGTGTCGCCGGCGACGACGGTATAGCGCGACGAGCCGGGGGCGGCGATACCGGCGGCGAGCACGGTGGTGGTCAGGCCGATATCCGCACGGTTGCGTACGCGAAATTCCGCGATCTTGGTGGCGGCCTCGATGGCCCGGGCGCGGCCTTCATCGACCTGCGTGGCGTTGGCCGGGGGCACCAGGGTGAGGGTCATGGTAATGGTCTTCCAGCCCCACTCTTCGGCACGTACGATCTGAAATTGTGGTAGTTCGGCGATCGCGACCGTGGCCTTCCAGTCTCGGCCGGCGGCTTCACGGCTGCGTTTCTGCAGGATATAGGTGAGTTCTTCGCGGGCGACTTCGGCGGTATCGGCCACCATCCGTCCGTCATGGGTGACGATCAGGCCATTGGCCCGGGGGTTGGTGGCTTCGGCGCGCGAGCCGGCACAGCTGTTCAATACGAATAAGCCGGCGAGCACGGCGATGGTCATCAGGAATGGGGATTTCATCGGCGGAACCTCAGGCGTGGATGCAAAAAAACAACCGTCCCTGGATTTCCAGGGACGGTATCGCGGTGACGTGTGTGGCGTCACGGAGATTTTTAGAACGTAACCTGCTGCTGGATGGTGAACACGCTGGCGTCAGGGCTTTCGCCGTTGATGTTCGAGTTCTCTTCAGCGTTCCACTTGGTGTAGGCGATCTGGGTCTTGTTGGCGTGGCCATTCCAGTACAGGTTCACGCCGAGTTCGAACTGCGAGCCCGAAACCTGGCCAGCCTGCCATTCGCCCTGCTTGTACAGGTGAGCGGCAACGCCGCCTTCGTCGAGATTCTTGTTCAGGTTGACGACGCCGTAGCCGATGGCGGGTTCGATGATCAGGCCCGATTCCAGGGGCAGGGCATAGCCGAAGCGCACGTCGTAGGCATAGCCATCGACATTGCCGGCGGCGGTGCTGTTGGCGGGCGTGCCACCATCAACTGCCTGCTTGGTCTGGATCAGGCGGTAGTCGGCGATGGCCGAGATTGAATTGAAGTGGAACAGGGCATCCGGACCGTACATGGTGGTGGTCTGGCGGACCGAGCGCGACGGGACGGCACCGGCGGCGGTGGTGTCGACCTGATCCTTCTGATCGCTCTGCACATCGAGGCCGATAACGATGTGGTGGCCTTCGGCGCCGGCGAATGATTCAGATTTCTTGGCGGGCATGAAATCCGCGCCAGGGGAGAATTCGATGCGTCCCGAGAAGAAGGTCCCCGCGCGGGTGTCGACCGAGGTTTTTGCGCCTTGTGCCGAAGGCCCAAAGATGCCACCGGCGGTACCGTTGTCGTCGCCCAGGTTAGCATTGCTGAAATTCGACCAGTTGCCGCCGTTGGCGATGTCGAAGCCGAACTTGAGGAGCTCGTGCTTGATGGTGTAGCCGATTTCCTGACCGCGGTATTCGATCAGGTTGGCGACCGCACGATCGTTGGGGAACATGTAGGTGCTGCTGGAGATCGAGCTCTCGGCATTGAACGGCTTGTTGAGGCCGAGGCCGACGCGGTGCTCGAGGACATCGGTCCTGAAGGACTTGCCGATGTAGGCATAGTAAAGGGCCACAGCCGGAGTGGTGCCAGTGGTGCCAGCAGCGTTGTTGCCAGCATCGGAGCGTTCGCCGGCACGCACCAGGAACTCGGCGTCCCAACCGGTGGAGTTCTTGGCCGCGGCCCCGAAGCGGGCGCGGCGCAGGCTCAAACGCATGACATCATTGAGGCCGTTGGCACCGGTATAGATATTGTAGTCGTCACCGTTGGTGCCGGAGCCATTGGCGCCGAGCTGGGCGCGAGCCTGGATCTGGACCTTGGGCTTGATCGCCAGATCGTCAGCGATGGATGCACCAAAGGCCGGGATAGTGCCCATCAGGGCAAGGGCAGTGAGGGTAGGGACAGTGTACTTCACGACGGATTCTCCGGTTGGTAGCAGTGGCTCGGTGGCCGTTGGGATGGCCGGCAGTGTCACCCTAAAAATGAAGTTTCGATGAAGTCTCGGTGAGTTTCAGTCTTAGGCTACGGCCCCGGTGCGAGACTCGCGTCGGCGGTCGCGGAAGTATTTGCGTGTGCCGGCATGGGAATGGTTTCGACCAGCCGATCAGCGACATAGCGCGCAAACGACGACGGACTGGAGAGGGTCATGCGCCAGCCGGCGAGCGAAGCATTCCCGCTGCCGTTGCCGTGTTCGTGCCACCATTGCACATCATTCTGCACGTCGGCGCGTCCGGCATCGAGTTCGGCGGTGGCGCTCCACAGCACCGCCCCGTCGGTGACCGCGACCAGATGGGCGGTGGCGCCAATTGCCAGCGGATCGAAGCCCGTGAATTGATCGACCCGACCGAGGACCACAGCATCGACCTGCAGCGCGTCGCGCAGACGCAGGAGGTCGTCAGCGGTGATCACCGAACGCTCGATAGCCGAGGCCGGCAGCAGCAGGCGGGCCTTCTCTAAGGGCACGCCGATAACCTCATGCCGGCCGAGGGTGCGCAGGGCGGCGGAAAAGGCCTCGTCGAGCGCATGCGCCGAGCGCCCGACGCCATCGGCAAGGACGAACGGCAGCACCGCGATGCGCATCGGCTCATTGGCGCTGACGCTGGTCTGCGCCGAGATGCTCGCCGGTGGCGGTGGCCGCCGGCAGCCGCTCAGCACCACGAGGAAGCCGAACACCACGAGGAGGGCGGTGGAAGGGTAGCGTGGGTTCATGGTTTCCCCGGCGTGTCGTCGCGCACTTCACGGGTGGCTTGGCGGATGCGCGACTGCACGCCCGGAAGATCGCGGGCGTCATCGGGCGACAGACGCAGGATCTCGCTGGCGAGCTGATACCAGTGGCGCTCGGCGCGCAGCCGCTGCAGTTCACCGGCCGCGAGCTGGGCATTGAGGGCGCTGATCTGCTCCTGGCGCTCGGCGAGGGTCTGTTGCACGGTCACCAGGCTCTCGCTGCTTTGCGCCAGATAATCGGCCCGCTCGCGGGCTTGCTTGCTGCTGAGCAGGGCAGCGTCGCGCTGCTGGTTGAGATTGGCGATGGTCTGGTTCTTGGTCGTCACATTCGCCGCGGCCGAGGCCAGTTCAGCTTCCAGGCGACGCAATCTTTCGAGCAGCGATTCGCCGCTATTGTCGCTGGCGACACGCAGGGTCGTGCCCCGAGCATAGGCGCCGCTACCGTTGCCGCTGACGGTCGCCGGCGAGGCGAGCTTCTGTTCGAGGTTGGCGATCTTGTGATCCAGCTGCTCGATCATCAGCTGCAGTTTCGCGTCGGAGGCGGCTTGGGCTTTGGCGTTGGCTTTGGCCTCGGCCTCGGCGGCACTGGCCTCGGCAGCGCTCGCCGCCGACGTCACCGCAGATTCCGGTTCGAGCGGTTCGCGGCTTTCACAGCCGAGCTGGGCCAGCATCAAGGCCGCCAGCAGCGCCTTCAGGCAGGTGGATGGGCGAGTGCGGATCATGGTGCGAGCTCGACTTCCGCCAGCTCGGCGCGTAGACGTTCTTGCAGTTCGAGCAGCTCCGGATCGGCGGCGGGCAGTCGCAGGATGCGCGAGGCAAGATCGAAGTAGGCGCGTTCGGCGTTGAGCCGGGCGCGCATCTCGGGATTCAGCGGCGACACGGGCTCAGCTGCTACCCCTGTTGCCGCCCTTGTTTCGGTGATAGGCGCAACCAGCGCAGGGACGGATGCGGCATCCCTGGGAGCGCCGGGCACCAGCCCGGCTTGGGAAGATATCGCCGTGACTGGCCCGGTAATGGAGGCGGTCTCGACGTGGATCGGATTCGTTCCGCTGACATGGCTGTCAGCGGCATGTCCCTCCAGGTGATTGTCGCTGGTGTCGGCGGCGACATGAGCCGTCGCCGTCGGCGCGGGTTCGACGGCGGCGACGTGCTCTGCGTGCACTTCGGCGGGTGGTTGGTGAGCGGCGGCGTGCTGAGTCTCGGCGGCGTGCGCTTCGCTCGCGCCGGGGGGTGGTAGGAGTTCGACAGGGAGCAGCTGCGTCGCACGGTCGCCGGTGAGCACCGGCCGCGTGCGATCCGAGAGGCCGGTCACCAACGCGCTGAGGGAGGTCGGGCTGATGGTTGTGATCAGGGCTGTGGCGATGATGCGCTCGGTGGCTTTGATGCGGATGATGTCGCCTGCTTGCACGTCGGGCAGGGGGTTGAGCTGCAAATAGGTGCGTCCGTCGGCGGATTCGGTGGCGGTGACTTCGCCGACGAGGGGGGTGAGGGTTGGGGGCGCTTTTTTTTGGTCCACTTTTTTTTGGTCCACTTTTGCCTGGTCCACTTTCGCCCTAGGCGCAGTTTCCGTTGGGTTTGGAGTCTCGGGGCGGAGGGTGCAGCCGGCGGAGAGGCCCACCACGAGCAGCAGGGCTGTCGATTCCCCCCACATCCGCGAGGTGCGTTGCAACGTATTACGACGATCGTCAGCGGTATCGAGGCCCATGCGGGTACTCCTGGCGGACAAACGCACCGTCCATGCCGAGACCGCGCCTACGTTCGAACCAGCTGCGCCAGAACTTGACAGAGACACTTTTACCCTATCGTGCCGGTCCTTTCCTTATCGTCCTCGTGACGGTGAGCCGCTGGTATCCGTCCTTCGGGATTGCGCCGGTCCAGCGGTACTTCCATTGCGCGATCCCGATTCCCGCTCGCCCGTGCAGAGGACGAGCAGGACGAAAGCAGGCCATCATGGCGATCACCTCTCTCAAAGACCTCCTCGAAGCCGGCGTCCACTTCGGTACCAATGCTTCGCTGTGGCATCCCCGCAATGAGCCGAACATCTACGGCAAGCGCGGCGGCATCCACATCATCGACATCAAGGCTACTGCCAAGGGTCTGATCCAGGCGTACTACTACGCTGCCAAGCTTGCCAAGGCCAACAAGACCATCCTCTTCGTCGGCACCAAGCGCCAGGCCAAGGACGTCGTCCGCGAATCGGCCCGCGCCGTCGGCATGCCCTTCGTCGCTGAGCGCTGGCTCGGCGGCACCCTGACCAACTTCGAGACCGTGCGCTCCTCGATCCGCCGCCTCGATGGCATCGAATCGCAGATGGCCCGCCCGGAATACCTGCGCGAATCGAAGAAGGTCCAGGCCCGCGACGCCCGCGAGCGCCGCCGCATCCTGCGCAATCTCGAAGGCGTCCGCGCCATGTCGAAGCTCCCGGAAGCGATCTTCGTGGTCGATCCGAAGCACGAGATCACCGCCATCAAGGAAGCCATGCGCATGGGCATCCAGGTCATCGGCCTGGTCGATTCGGATACCGATCCGGCCCTGGTCAACCTGCCGATCCCCGGCAATGACGATGGCATCCGCTCGATCCAGGTGGTCCTCAAGGTGCTGGTCGACGGCATCAACAAGGGCCGCAGCGAAGGCATCACCGTCTCGCCCAAGGCCGACGAAGCCGTCGCCTCGAAGTAAGCCGCTGCTGACCGCGTGCGAGCCTCGAAGGTTTCTTCGGGGCTCGTTTTTTTTCTCTTCAACCGTCTCCTTTTAGATATCGGAACCGATTATGGCTGCTATCAGTGCCAAGCTCGTCATGGAGCTGCGTGAGTCCACCAACCTGCCGATGATGAAATGCAAGGAAGCCCTCGAGAAGAGCAACGGCGACAAGGCCGCGGCCATCGAGTTCCTGCGTAAGCAGGGCCTTGCCGCCGTGGGCAAGTTCGCCGGTCGCGAAACCCCCAACGGCTTCGTCGGCATGGCCATCAAGGACGGCGCCGGCGTGCTCGTGCTGCTCGGCTGTCAGAC
>JBILBP010000135.1:0-6976 GCA_044353645.1 Planctomycetota bacterium
GCGCCTACCCAGGCTCCGCCATGCCGGTTACCCGCTCATGACGCCAGGTCGGCTACATGTTCATAGGCATTTACATGATCGAACCTTTCATTCGATAAGGACGGTCAGGCTTGGCCTGACGCACCAGGGACCAACGACCAGGGACCAGGGACCAGGGACCAGGGACCAGGGACCAGGGACCAGGGACCAACGACCAGGGACCAGCGACCAGCGACCAGGAACCAGGGACCAACGACCAGCAACCAGAGCAAACACCTCAACCGCCTACCCATGGCAGATTGCGTTTCCCCCGTCCATGCCCAGCATCGCAAACCTCGCGCCAGACCATGCTTTTCGCTTCGTTTCTGCTCCTAGCAGCCTGAGGAGGACCACCGGCGGTGCGTTCGACCTCTGCCGATGGCACCCTCGCCGCCGAAGGTCAGATCGCCGGCAAAAAAAGCAATTCGGTCCGTGGATCTACAACACCCCACGGACGCCATCCAGGCGCGTGGGGCCCGGGGACAACGACAAGCAGGTCGGGCCCTGGCAGTGGTTCTTCAGCGATGGCAGCCTGCAGTTCGCCGGGGCCTATGTCGCCGGCGGTCTGCGGGACGGCACCTGGAAGGCCTGGCATGCCAACGGCAAGCTCGCTAGCGAAGGCGCCTATCAGTTCGATCGCCAGAACGGCGGGTGGCGCTCCTGGCATGACAACCGCGCGGTGTTTGCCGAGGGCACCTTCGATTACCTGGTTGGGACACAACTGGAGCGTCAGTGGCGTCGGGCTCACCGGCAGCATCACCTTCGCCGCCGATGGCACCCCGAGCGCCCTCCAGCTCAGCCATGATGGACGGACCTTCACCACCCGGCTCAGCGATGTCAGGGGATTAACCGTCGATCTGGCGGGAGTGATCCGAGTCGCACCGGTTGACGCTCCCGCACCGGCTCTTACCGCTCCGCTCATTGTCATGGCGCCAGCCGTCGCCCTGACCCACGTCGTCTCGCCGGTGCCGGCCTCGGCGCCGATCACTCCCGCCGCCGAGGCCCAGATCGAATCTGCGAGCGTCGGCTGCTCGCCGCTGCCGGTGAATCCGGCGGTATTCTCGCCAGGTGATCGCGCCCACATCGAGCTCCTGCTGCGCACCTACACTAGCAGCAAGGAGCCCCTCGCCGACAGCGAGTACGCCTGAGGCACTGAAGGCCGCCTCGGCGGTGATCCGGCGGGCCAGCAGCTGCTCAACAAGATGCTGCCGCAGACGCGTTTCATGTCCTCGACCGGGGCGGTGATCGACCTCGCGCGACCGAAGAACCCCGTGGTACTCTGCGTTATGCGCGGTTTTTCCGGGCAGGTATGCATCTACTGCGCGACTCAGACCGCCGCCATTGCCAGCAACTACAGTGCGTTTACCAGAGCGGAGGTCGTGATCATCTATCCCGGACCGACCGAAGCCGTGCTGGCCTTCGTGACCGCGGTGCGAGCCTTGCGCAAGGATCCGCCGCCGATGCCCATCGGCCTGGATGTCAGCCTGCTCCTAGTGCGCGGCCTGAGCGTAGAGGAAAACCTCGTCAAACCAACCTCGCTGATCAACGATACCAACGGCAAGGTCGCCTATGTCTATATCGGCGCGTCGATGGCTGATCGGCCCAGCGTCGAGGATTTGTTGCAAGCGCTGCGCAAAGTCGTGAAGTGACCTTGTGAGCGATACGGCGAAAACCATTCTCAGCGACTCCGACCCCAATATCGCGAGCCAGGGTTCTTCGGGCGAGACGACGAGAAGCGGTGGCGTGACCACCAAGCGTACCGCCGTGATCTCGCCGATCCCCGATGTCGTGCTCGAAAGCGAACTCGGCCGGGGCGGCATGGGCGTGGTCTACCGCGGACGACAGATCTATCTTGAGCGCGCTGTCGCCGTCAAACTACTGCTCGTCGATGGCGCCAACGGCCAGGAGTTCGTGCAGCGCTTCCAGCGCGAGGCGAAGATCCTCGCCAGCCTTGCGCATCCCAACATCGTCAGCTGCTACCAGGCCGGAGTCACTGCCGCCAACTGCCCGTACCTGGTGATGGAATTCATCGACGGTCCAACCTTGAAGGATTGGGTCATCACCCACGGACGCGTGGCGGTGCGCGACGCCCTGGCGCTTACCCGCGATCTCGCCAAGGCCCTCGATCACGCCCATGACAGCGGCATCATCCATCGCGGTGTGAAGCCCGAGAACGTGCTCCTGGCACCCTCTGCCCGTGAGGCCGCGTTCCCGTTCATCGCCAAGCTCGTCGACCTCGGGCTCGCCCGCTCCAGCCGCGCCAGCGGCGACATGCAGCTAACTCGTCAGGGGACGATCATGGGTACGCCGGCAACGATGGCCCCGGAACAGTTCGATGATCCGGAAAACGTCGATTACCGCGCCGATATCTATGGCCTGGGCTGCGTGCTCTACCATGCCCTGATCGGCAAGCCGGCCTTCGACGGCCAGACCATCGCTGCCATCATCACCGCCAAAGTCTCGGGTGAGGTCCCGCAAGCGACGCGTGCCAAGGCCGACATACCCTTGGCGGTCAACGAGCTGGTCTGCGCCCTCCTGGCGCGCAATCGCGACCAGCGCCCGCAAAGCTATCGCGAGATCATCGAACGCTGCAACGTGCTCCTGCACGGCGACGCGCAGCAACTCGGCAAGCACGGCAACCGCTCGGCGTGGATCGGGGTCGCCGCCGCTGTCGTGCTCTTCGGCGGCTCAGCCCTGGCCTGGACGCTGAAGAGCACGACGACGAATCACGCCGCGACCACCGCGACGACGCTGCCCAGCGCCGCGGTGGTCGTGCCGCAGGTGGGCCTCGACAAGCTCAGCGATGCCGATTTCGGCGCTAAGCGACCATTGTGGCTCTTCGATCAGGCCCAGCGCCTGAGCGAGTGGAGCAGCGACCCGCACTGGGTCTCCTCTGAAGATCGCGCCGATGCCGTCAGCGGTCTCAGTGGCCGCATCACCAGGGCACTGCCCTCGTTACCGTGCCGCATCCATGCCCTCATCCATCATGCCACTGGTCGCAAGACGGGTGATGCGCATTCGGACACCGCCCAGATCGGCGTGCAGCTGGCGAATGGCGGACGCGTCGAGCTGACCCTGCTCAATCTCGGGCCGATCATCCATGCTACCACCAATTGCTACAAGAGTGGCAAGGACATTCCCTACAACTCCCAAGGTCCGCTGACTTTCCCCGCCGGCAAACCCATCCCCGTGACCTTGACCATCGGCAGCGATGCCCTGATCGCGGCCGTCGATGGCAACCGCCTGACGCTCATCGCCCTGCCGGCGGCCCCCGAGCGCCTGTGCCTGACCGCCAATCTCAAGGCGCCGCTAGAAGCCCTGCCGATCGAGATCAGCGCCCTCACGGTGCAGCTGAGGAAATGACTTCGTGAAGCTCACTTTCCTCGGTACTTCGGCAGGCACCCCGACCCGCGAACGCAACGTCACCGCCCAGGCGCTGACGCTCGATCATGGTGCCATCTGGCTACTCGATTGCGGCGAGGCCACCCAGCACCAGTTCATGCGCGCCGGGCTCAAACCCGGCCGCTGCGAGCGCATCCTCATCACCCATCTGCATGGCGATCATGTCTACGGCCTGCCCGGCATGCTCTCCTGCATCGACATCCACGAACGCCACGAGCCGCTGGAGATCATCGGCCCGGTGGGGATCCGCGAACTGCTCACGACGGTGCTGCGCATCAGCGAAGTACATCTTTCGTACACCGTCCACATCACCGAGATCACCAGCGACGGACAGGCTCTCGCCGAGCTCGCCGGCTGGCAAGTGGCGGCCTATCCGCTGAGCCATCGCGTCACCTGCTGGGGCTATGTGCTGCGCGAAGGTCCACGCCCCGGGCGCTTCCATCGCGAGCGCGCGCAGCAGCTGGGCATTCCCGAAGGTCCGCTCTACCGCCAGCTGCAGAACGGGGATGAAATCAGGCTCGCTGATGGACGTATCATTGCCCCCCTGGCGGTCACCGATCCACCTCGTCCAGGCCGGGTCATCGTGCTGCTCGGCGATACCAGCGATCCCTCGGCGATCGCCACTGCCGCCCACGGCTGCGACCTCCTGGTGTGCGAAACCACCTACGACGCGACACGTACCGCCAAGGCCCAGGAATGGGGCCATAGCACGACCGCCATGACCGGGGGCTTCGCCGCCAGGATTGCCGCCAAGACCCTGATCGTCACCCATTTCAGCAGTCGCTACAGCGAGCAGGGCAGCACCCCTTCGGTCGCCGATCTGCTCGCCGAGACGCGCGCCGCCTGCCCGGATACGCAGGTCCTCGCCGCCGCCGACCTGTGGAGCCATGTCATCGATTGAACTGATGACCTGAACAGCCTTGCGATGCAGGCCATCGACGGAGGATGCCGCCATGATCCGTAAAAATCCCCAAGGCCATCTCCCCGTCATCCATGAATCGGCCTTCGTCGATCCAACGGCCATCATCTGCGGCAAGATCATCATCGGTGAAAACGTCTTCATCGGTCCCTACGTCGTCATCCGCGCCGATGAGGTCGACAGCCGGGGCGAGATGGAAGCGATCACCATCGGTTCCAACTCCAACATCCAGGACGGCGTCGTCATCCACTCCAAGGCCGGTGGCAAGGTCCTGATCGGCGAATACTGCTCGATCGCCCACCGCTCGATCGTGCATGGCCCGTGCTCGATCGGCGACCGCGTCTTCATCGGCTTCAATAGCGTGGTCTTCAATTGTTCCGTCGGCAGCGGTTGCGTCATCCGCCATAACAGCGTCATCGAGAACTGCCATCTGCCCGCGGATTTCCACATCCCCTCGACCACCACCATCCACAGCGATGACGACATCTCGCGGGTTCCGCGGGTGAATGCCGATGCCAGCTCCTTTTCGGAATCAGTGGCGATGACCAATATGGAACTGGTCAAGGGCTACAAGCACATCGCCAACGAGCTGTAAAGCGCAGCTGAGGTCCATCTGCGGCGTTGCACGAGGCTCGACATGGCGCTGCCAGCCATCGCCTCGTGCGCTTTACAGCGGCCCGGGGTCAACGGCCGGTTACAGCGACCAGGCTCGAAGCTTGCATCGAGCGTACTCGCTATGCATAGTCTGCACCGCACATGTGCATCTCCGTATCGTTTCTGCTCCGTGCCCGACTTATGGAGGGGTTCACCGCACTCTCGTAAGAGACCCGTGGTTTGAGCCCCCTGCCGGGGGTCATTGGTTGATGCCCGGCGCCCCTTTTCTCATCCATACGCCGACGGCCCTCACGGGCGAAACGACTTTTCATCATGACCACCGCCCCCTCCCACGACGCGAATCGCGTCCTGATCTTCGATACGACCTTGCGCGATGGCGAGCAATCGCCCGGCGCCTCGATGAACCTCACGGAAAAGCTCGAGATCGCCCGCACCCTGGAAGCCCTGGGGGTCGACATCATCGAAGCCGGCTTTCCCATCGCCTCGCCCGACGACTTCGCCGCCGTTGAAGCCATCGCCACGCAATCGACGCGGGCGATCATCTGCGGCCTGGCGCGCAGCCTGAAGGGCGACATCGAGCGCGCCGCCGCCGCCGTCAAACCCGCCGGCAGCCGTGCCCGCGTACACATCTTCCTGGCGACCTCGGCCATCCACCGTCAATACAAGCTCAACAAGGCCAAAGAGGAGATCGTCAAGCAGGCCCGCGAAGCCGTGGCCTTCGGCAAGACCCTCATCGACGACATCGAATTCAGCTGCGAAGACGCCTCGCGCACCGAGCCGGAATTCCTCGCCGAAGTCGTGCAGGCGGTGATCGAGGCCGGGGCCCGGACGGTCAACATCCCCGACACCGTCGGCTATGCCTACCCCTCAGATTATGCCGACCTGATTACCGCCCTGCGCAGCAAGGTCCCGGGCATCGACGGCATCGTCATCTCGGTGCATTGCCACAACGACCTCGGCCTGGCCGTCGCCAATTCGCTGGCGGCGGTGCGCGCCGGGGCGCGGCAAGTCGAATGCACCATCAACGGCATCGGCGAACGTGCCGGCAACTGCTCGTTGGAAGAAGTGGTGATGGCCATGCGCGTGCGTAAGGACCAGTTTCCGGGCGCAGCCAAAGGTGAGAGCATCACCACCGGCATCGATGCCACCAAGCTCTATGGCGCCTCGCGTCTGGTGCAGTCGATCACCGGCCTGCCCCTGCAGCGCAACAAGGCCATCGTCGGCGATAATGCCTTTGCCCATGAGAGCGGCATCCATCAGCACGGCATGCTCAAGAATCCTGAGACCTATGAGATCATGACTCCGGCCTCGGTGGGCGTGCCCATGACCAACCTCGTGCTCGGCAAGCACAGCGGCAAGGCCGCCGTCGAGAAGCGCCTGCAGACACTGGGAGTGGCAGTGTCGGAAAACGACATGACGCGCCTGATGGAGGCCTTCAAGACCCTCGCCGACAAGAAGAAGGAGATCTACGACGGCGACTTGTTCGCCCTCGTCGAGGAAGTCGTACGCGGGACGGTGGTCTCGACCTGGAAACTCGACTACCTGCACTCCTCGGCCGGTACCGAATCGGTGGCGACCGCCACCGTGCGCCTGTCGAAGGACGGCGTCAGCAAGACCGACGCCGCCACCGGTGACGGTCCAGTGGACGCGGTCATCCACGCCTTGAACCGCATCTGCGATGTCGAAGGCACGGTCGAGGACTACCGCCTGCGCGCGGTGTCCAAAGGCGGCGACGCCCAGGGCGAAGTCTCGATCCGCGCCAGCCTGAAGCCCAACGGCAAGGCCGATGCCGTGGTCGTGGGCGGCAAGGGCCTCTCGACCGACATCGTGCAGGCCTCGGCGCAGGCGTATCTGGATGCGATCAATCGCATGGGATTCCAGATCGCGCGACTCGATTACCGGACTTTCTAGCAGGGGCTGCGCCCCTGGGTACCCCCGGCCTTGGTCGGAGCTCATTTTCAGCGCTCGGCGCTGAAAATGTGGCGGGATCGGCTGCGCCGATTTTATCCCGCCAACGCTCCT
>JBILBP010000136.1:0-6962 GCA_044353645.1 Planctomycetota bacterium
CCGAATTCATGCAGCAGGTCGATGCGGCAAATCCGGTCATGGCATTGTCTCGCCTGATGCGGGCCATCCTGACCATGGCGCCCCTGCATTCCTTATCCTACTCGCGACTGTTTTTCGATCTATGGGCGGTGGCTCACGATCAGCCGGTCATCCTCGCCCAGGCCCGCGAACGCTTGCAGGAGGTCTACCGCGATCGTGAACAGGTCGTGATGCAGCTGATCGCTGCCGGTGAGCAGACCGGATTTTTCCGCAGCATCGGTGATGAAAAACAGGTCAGTCGCTGCTTCACCGCCTGCGTCGATGGCTTCATGTGGCAAACCACCTTCCGCGCCGACATAGGTCCCGAGCGTATGGTCAACGAAGTCGTCGATTTTTTCATCCAGGTCCTCTTGCGCGAGCCGGATCGGCTTCGTGAATTCTGTCCTCTGGAGGCGATCAAGAAATCTGCGACCGCGGTTTAGCTGAGGTTTAGGCTGGATTTCTGTTCGACTTTGAGGTCTGAACGTACATAGCCCTTGTACCGGGCGGGCTGGCGCATGCTCAGGCGCACATGCGTGAACGCCATCTCATCGCTTTCCTGACCACGGTGCAGTTCATCCATATCGTCGACTTTGTGATGATGATGCTGCTGGGACCGTTGCTGATGCACGAGCTGGGCATCGGCACGGTCGAGTTTTCCTGGCTGCTCTCGTCGTATACGTTTGCCGCCGCGTTGAGCGGTATTTTTGCGGGTTTTATCATCGATCGCGGCGATCGGCGGGCGTTTCTGCTGCCCTTGCTGCTGCTGTTTTCGTTCGCCACGATGGCCTGCGGTTGGGCACCGACGCTGTGCTGGATGATCATCGCTCGCGCTGCCGCCGGTTTTTTCGGAGGAGCCTTGGGAGCTCTGACCATGGCCATCGTCCCCGATGCCATTCCTCCCGAGCGGCGGGGACGGGCTCTCGGCATCATCATGGCCGCATTTTCGATCGCCTCGATCATCGGCATTCCCATCGGCATGACCTTGGCCGTGCACTTCGGCTGGCATGCGCCGTTCTGGTGGTTGGGAGGGGCCGGCCTGGTGGTGGCCGCCTGGGCCTATGGTGCCTTTCCGCATATGGTCGGGCATATCCATGCCGTCCAGGCGACGCCGCTGCAGACGCTCACGGCGATCTTCCGCGTCCCCGCGCACTGGCGCGCCTTCGCCTTATCTGTTTCGCTGGTCATGGCAGGTTTCACGGTGATTCCGTTCATTAGTCCCTACCTCGTCGGCAATCTCGGGTTCAGCAACGATCAACTGCACTATGTGTATCTGGCGGGTGGCATCGCCTCGGTCGTGACTTCGCCGTTGATCGGGCGGCTCGCGGATCGCTACGGTGCACGTTGGATCTTCGTGGGGGTCGCGTTGCTGTCGGTCGTGCCCCTGGTGGGGGTGACGACCTTGCCGGTCCTGGGGATGACCATCACCTTGTTGGTGACGTCGGCTTTCATCGTCTTGGTATCGGGACGTTTCGTGCCGGCGATGACCCTGATCGCCAATGGCGTCGAGCCGCGCTTGCGTGGCAGTTTCATGGGTTTCCACTCCGCCATCCAATCGTTGGCCATGGGCTTGGCTGCACAGGTCGCCGGACACCTTGTGACCAAGGCCGCCGATGGCAGCATCCAGCACTATCCGCGTGTTGGCTGGCTAGCGGCAGGTTGCACGCTGTTGGCGATCGCCATCGCCCTGACCATCCGCCCTGCACCGCTTCAAAGCCCGAGGACCAAGAGTTTTCCATGATGTACCTGACCCGTCGCTTCGGATTTTCGTCAAGCCATCGTCTGCATGCCGCTGGGCTCGATGCCCAGGGTAATTCCTGCGCTTTCGGTGTCTGCCAGAACATGCACGGGCATAACTACAAATTGGAGGTGACGGTACGCGGGGTTGTCGATCAGCACACTGGCTTTTTTTGCAATGTCATGGATCTCGTAGCGTTGGTCGATCATCTGGTGGTGAAGCCCTGCGATCACCAGTACCTCAACGACTTGCCGTTGTTCCAGGGGGTGACTACGACCATGGAGAACCTCACGGCGCGTATTTGGGGAGCAATCGAGGGTCCGCTACGCGAACAGGGTATGGAATTGTACGAGGTTCAACTCGGCGAGACCGATGAGCACTGGGCGCGTCTGCGCCGCGACTGATTCACGAGTCCAGAACGAGGCGGTCGGTTGCGGGCCGGCTGCCGCGTCCACACTGCTTGCCCATGCGTTATCGAGATGCCCCACACCTGGATATGGGTAGCTTTTATGCCCGTGAGCCCCACTTCGGCCGTATGTATCGCCTCCTGGGGTACTGCGGAATCATCATTGCCGCGTATTTTTTCAGTGACCCCGATATCCTCGGTCGTCTGCTGATCGCGCTGATTGCCGCCTGGCTGATGGCCTGGTACCGCATCGTCGGCGCCTTGTGGCGTTCGAGCATCGTCGCCGCCGCCGTGTTGTGCGCGTTCCTGATGACGCTGCATAAACTGCACCTGCTGCCGCTGCATGTGCCGATCACGGGAGTCGCCTCATGACCTTCGCGCGTTGGGGCATTCCGACCCTGCTTACCGCCACGCTATTCTTTGCCTGGGGGCTGTGGCTACTGCCTGAAGGCCCGGTGCGCTGGGTGGGCTACGTCGTGGCGGCATTCTTCTGGTGCTTCACGTTGGCCTTCTTCCGTAATCCGGCCCGCACCCCGCAGGGCGACGCGCGTTGCCTGACAGCTCCTGCCGATGGCCTGGTATGGGATGTCAGCGAGCTCGACGAGCCGGACTTCATCAAGGGTCGGGCGGTGCGTATCGGCATCTTCCTCTCGGTCTTCGATGTCCATGTCAACCGTTCGCCGGTCGATGGCGAGATCGTCTATGCCGCCTACAAGCCGGGCAAGTTCCTCGATGTCCGCCATCCCGACTGCACCCACGAGAACGAAGCCAACAGCCTCGGCATCATCGCCAGCCCAGAGGTGGCTACCGGCCTCAAATTATTGGTACGCCAGCTTTCGGGCTTGATTGCGAGACGGATCATCAGCACCCATGGCGTCGGCGACGTGCTGCGCCGGGGCGAACTGTATGGCATGATCAAGTTCGGCTCGCGCACCGAGCTGTGGATTCCCGCTGACACTCCCCATGTGGTCAAGGTCAAGAAGGGTGACCGCGTGAAGTGCGGTGAGACGATCCTCATCGAACTCACGGGAAAGCCTTCATGAATCAAAGCCTGACCTCGGTTCAGGCACGGATGCGGCGGCTCAAGACCTTGCCGGTGGCCCCGACCCTGCTGACGGCGGGCAATCTGGCTTCTGGCATCACGGCGATCCTCTGCGCTGCACATGATCAGCTGTTCGTCGGCGCGATCATGATCTTCGTCGCCATGGTCTGCGATCTGTTCGACGGCAAGGTCGCGCGCATGACGAAGCAGGACGGCCCTTTCGGAGCTGAGCTGGATTCGCTCAGCGATGTCGTCTCGTTCGGGGTCGCGCCGGCGATCCTGGTGCATCGCCTGGTCCTCGGTCAGCCGGGGGTCTTCGACGATGGTATCCGCATCCTGTGGTTCCTGACCGTGCTCTATCCGGTGTTGGCTGCGATCCGCCTAGCCCGCTACAATGTCGAGGCGGCATTCCCCAGTGAACCGAAGAGCGCCCAATCAGCGCATTTTCGTGGAGTTCCTTCACCAGGAGCGGCGGGCTTGGTGTGCGCCTGGATCCTCCTCCATCAGCGTCAGCCGGAATGGCTGCCGGCGTGGTTGGTCAGTCCGACGAGCCTCAAGGACTACACCGGATTGCTGCATATCGACGCTTTTCGCTGGATCATCCTGATCGTGATGACCGCTAGCGCCTTGCTGATGGTCAGCACCATCCGCTTCCCGCACATCGGCAACTCGCTCTTCGGCCGCATCGGTTTTGGCAAGATGATTCTTTTGCTGATGGTGGTGGTGTTCCTGGTCTGGGCGCCGGTGATCGCCCTGGTGGTGGCCACCACCAGCTACGTCCTCTACGGCGTGAGTGCTGCCGTGCTGCGGGCATTGTCGCGCCTACGCCAGGGCAAGTCGATGGATGAGGACGATGATGAAGATGCCGAAGACGTCGGTCTCTCGACCGATACTTATGCGCGGGTCGAAGGCCCGGCCGAAGGCCGCTGATGTTGCAGCAGATGTTGCAGCCGGGTGCTGAACATCCGCATCCCTTGCGGCCTGCCGGTGAACTCGCCGCCTGGTTGGGGGTCGAACCGGCGCGGGTAGATGCCTGGATCAGCGCCGGATTGCCGTCCACCCCCGAAGGCATCGATGCCTTTGCGGCGGTGAACTGGTTGTCGGATCGGCTCGACGAGGCCCCGATCCTGCGCGCCCGTTGGCAACGTTTCCTCGGCTGGTTCGCGCCCTTTGTCGCTGGCGAAGATCGTGCCGCCTCGCGCTATGTGACACGTTCGCAGCGCTTGTTCCTGCCCCACGAACCACAGTCGATCCGCTGGTGGATCCCGCGTCTGCAGGACGCCGTCAACGAAGAGTGGTCGGTGCCGCAGGCGGTGACCAAGACCCATGTGAAGGTCTACAGTGCCGAGGCCGAGGCTTGCGCGACGGTGAAGATCCGCCCGGAGCGGCGGGCGGCGGCGGACCTCTTGCCCCTGGTCGAGGAGGTCATCGACGGTTTCACCTACGGTTATCGTCATCATCGTCCCAACGATGACTATCATGGCCGGATGTCCGGTAGTTGCCTGGATCTGACCTTCGCCGTTGGTCAGCGCCTAACCGATATCGGTCGTCCGTGGCGGCTGTGTTCTGGGGTCATCGCCCATACCGCATTGGCTAATCCGCATTTCTGGCTCGAGGTCGAAGCTACCGGCGGAGTTTGGATTCCCGTCGATCCGACCTTGCCAGCTTTGGCCAAACGCTTTGCGACTCTGCATCGTACTGACTGGAGAACCTGGGCCCGCGCCTACACCGGCGGCTGCGATGCTCGGCGCGTCACCTTGTGTCGAGGTGAGGCGCCGTTGCGCGACATACCCGGCGGTTCTACGATCGGCTCAACCATCGGCGAAGCCGTGGTTGATGATAAGAATGCCTGGTCGTGCATCGATTGGGTCTGCGGCGAGTGCCGGTGGGAGTTCGAGCGCGGGTAGGGATGACGAAACACCGATCGCCAGGGGGCGATCGAGGAGCTGATTAGGCGCATGTGTATTCCCGCCGTGCTGATTTTTCTGACGACGATGCTGCTCGTGGTGGCGTGTGCGTCAGCGTCAGCGCCAGCCTCCGCCTCAGGTGCTAAGGCTATGACCGCTCCCGCCAGAACCGCCTCGGGAGAATGGCTGGAAGATTACCAGTTGGCGCTGAAGCTGGCGGCCACCGAAAAAATCCGATCCTCGCTGTTTTCTTCGGTAGCGATTGGTGTGCTGGCGGGTGCATCGAATTGAAGCGCGCGGTAGTCGATACCCCCGAATTCAGCGCTTGGGCAGCAGAGCATGTGGTCTTGCTGGACCTGGATTTTCCCAACGACAAGCCGCCATCGAGCGCGTTGAAGGAGCAGAATTCGCAGTTGTATACCAGCCTGGGCGTGAACCAATTGCCGGCCGTCGTGTTCCTTGATGCCAGTGGTAAAAAGATCGCTCAGATGGATCAGATACCCTTGCCAACTCAGCCATGGATCGATGCCGCGTCTTCCATTTTAGGGCATTTATTTCCGATGTTAGGTAATTCGGCAGGCTCGGCAGGTCGAGCCTGCCGAGCCTGCCGAGCCTGCCGAGTAAAAGAGTTCAGATCAGCCGCTGATCAGTTTCTTGATCTCAGCCAATTTGGCGTCGCGCAGGGCGGCACTGTCGGCTTCGAGGTTCAGGCGCACCACCGGCTCGGTGTTGGAAGCGCGAAGATTGAACCACCAATCGGCGAAGCGCACGGTGACGCCGTCGAGTTCCTCGACCTTGCCGCCGGGCAGGGCCTTGGCGCGGGCGAAGACCGCTGCCGCATCGGCGACCTTAAAGTTGATCTCGCCGGTGTGGAAATACTTCATCAAGGGCTTGATCAAGCCCGCCAGCGAAGTGCTTTCGCTGATGATGTTGCCGAGCAGCAGGAAGGCGAACAGACCGGAATCCGCACCGTAAAAATCGCGGAAATAATAATGTCCGGAGAGCTCACCGGCGAAGATCGCGTGGTGCTCCTTCATGGTCTGCTTAATGAAGCTGTGGCCGACGCGGGTTTCGACCGGCTTGCCGCCGAGGGCGGCGATGAACTCAGGTACCACCTTCGACGAGCGCAGGTCGTAGGCGACCGTCGCCCCCGGCTCCTTGGCCAGGAAGTACTTCGCGAGGAGGGCGGTGGTGAGATCGCAGGTGATGATGCCACCGCTCTCGTCGACCAGCGCGCAACGGTCGCCGTCGCCATCGAAGCCGGCGCCGAAGTCGGCTTTTTCCGCTTTCACCTTCGCCACCAGGTCGGCGAGGTTCTCGTTTTTCAGCGGATTGGCCTCATGGTTGGGGAAGCGGCCATCGGGATCGAAATATAGCGGGATGATGGTCAGATTGGGGAGCTTCGGGGCGAGGTGCTGGAAGAGCGTGCCGATGATACCGTTGCCGCCATCGACCACGACCTTCAGCGGGCGCTTGGGATTCCACAGCTTGGCGAGGTAGGAGGCATAGGCGTCGAGGGTGAAGGCTTCTTCGATCCGACCGCCGGGAGCTTTGACCACCTGCGCCAGACGGGCGATGGTTTCGATCTCTTCCATGCCCGTGCCGCCGCCGATGGGCTTGAAGCCGGGGCCGGTGATTTTGACCCCGCCATAGCTGGCGGGATTATGGCTGGCGGTGATCATCGCGCCGCCGGCGGTATCGAGGTGATGCATGCTGAAGGTCACCGTCGGGGTCGAAACCATACCGACGTCGATGACGATCACGCCGGCATCGACCAGGCCGCGCATGAAGGCTTGTTTCAGTGCCGGACCAGAGACCCGCATGTCGCGGCCGACGGTATAGCGCTTGCCG
>JBILBP010000008.1:0-22035 GCA_044353645.1 Planctomycetota bacterium
GCTGAACAACGCCCGCGATCAGGAGACCGAAGCCCAGCGCTTGTCGGAGGGTGGTCGCCACCGCGAAGCCGCCGCGATCTACGCCCGCCTCGCCGACAAGGAAAGCGACAAGCGCGCGCGCAGCATCCTGCGCGCCAAGGAGAGCGAGGCGCGCAAGGTCGGTACCGAACGTCAACTCGCGGATCTGCGTGCGCGTGCACGCGGGATGCGCGATCGTGGCGACATCCACGGAGCCATCGCGCTGTTGGAGGAAGGCGAGAAGCTCGTCGGTGATGCGTCCGCTGTCGGAACCGTAGCGGTTGGTTCAGAAACCGGACCTTTGGCCTCGATCACTCTCGAGATCGCCGAGCTGCGGGCCTCGGTGTCCGGGCATAAACGTATTCGCGCGCTGCTCATCACCGCCGCAATGCTGTTGATAGTGGCTGTGAGCCTAGCGGTGCTCTGGTGGCGGTTGCGCCTCGCTGATGCTCCTGCTCCTGTCCTCGCTCCTGCCGCGGCTTCGGGGGCCATGGTCGAGCCGGCAACAGCCGCTCCTGCGAAAGGTCGTGTTCAATGAAGATCATCACCTGCCCCAAGTGCAAATCGCCGAACGACGATGCGGGCCTGGAGAGCGGGTGGATGGTATGTGCGATCTGCGATCATCGCTGGTTCCCTTCGGCTGCGACCATCGACGCGCTGCCGATCAAGGAGCTCGCGCAGGTGCCCATGCCAGAAAATAGGCCAGCAAATAGGCCAGCAAATAGGCCAGCAAATATGCCCGCAAAAAGGCCAGCGATTAAGCCGGTGACCAGCGGATTGCCGGCGCGAGTCGATACCGCCGAGTACATGCCTGATGAGCCGGGCACCGGCGTGGCCGCTAGCCACGCGCTTACCGAGCGTGTCGACGGACGGCAGTCGGGAATGCTGCCGAGCCTCCATCAGGGGATCGCGGCGGCGCTCGATCAGCGTTTGCCGGAGACTCTCGACAGCGGCCAGTCTGGCCATGTGACCCTCGCCCTCGGCTCCAGTTCCGGGCGAGCCCCTACCCTACGGCCGGTGGCCCACGATCCCGAGATCGGTCCGACGATCGATAGCGATCTGTTCGATCGGCTCGAGGATGATGCCCGCTACAAACGCTCAGAGATGAAGACCATTCCCGAGATGGTCTTCGATGATCCGGCGAAATACCGGACCTCCGTACCAGACAGCGATCAATCGACCAAGATCACCTGCCCGCTGTGCGGCCACACCTACGTATCGCCCGGCACGAGCCATATCTGTCCGCAATGCGCTACCGCCTACGATGAAGAGTTAAGTCGCATCGCCGCTAGCCCGGATTTGCATGATAATCTCATCGGCCGCACCCTGCGCGGCTGTTTGATCGACCGCAAATTGGGCGAAGGCGGCATGGGCACCGTCTACCACGCCAAGCAGCTGTCCCTGGATCGCAGCGTTGCGGTCAAGGTTCTGCCGGTGGATCTGGCGCGGAACAAGAACTTCATCCAGCGTTTCGAACGCGAAGCCAAGAGCCTGGCCCGCATCAACCACCCGAATATCCTGCAGATTTACGATTTCGGTGAGGATCCGCAGCTCGGTCTGTATTTCATGGTCATCGAATACGTCGATGGCCTGGATCTCGGGGAAGTCCTTAATCGGCGCGGCCTGCTCGATCAGGTCGAAGTCCTCGATCTCCTGCGCCAATCGGTGATGGGTCTGGAGGCGGCCACCGAAAAGAACGTCATCCATCGCGACATCAAGCCCGACAACTTGATGATCGGCACCAACGGCCTGGTCAAGGTCAGCGACTTTGGCCTGGCCAAGGGCTATGTCGCGCAGGTCGGCGTCACCGCCGCCGGGGTTCGCGTCGGTACCCCGGCTTTCATGTCGCCGGAGCAGTGCGATGGCGTGGAAGTCGACTTCCGCAGCGACATCTACAATCTCGGGGCGACCGCCTTCCTGTGCCTCACAGGTCGCCTGCCCTTCGATGGCGAGACTCCCTTCGCGATCATGCTCAAGCACAAGACCGAGGCCGTGCCCTCGCTGTGCGCGATCGATCCGACCATCACGACCAAGGTCGATCGCTTGATTAGCCGCCTGCTGGCGAAGAAACCGGCAGAACGCTGCGAGAGCCTGCGCCAATTGATCGAGGATATCGAGTCGCTGGAAACCGAAATGGCGGGGACCGAAAGCGTCCTGCGAAAATCCCGTGGTCCCTTCAAGGCGCTGTTGGGCGATGGTCGCGAGAATTCGCCGCGTGCGCGCCGGGTATCGGCGGAACTGCCTGTGTTGGAGCAGGTCGAAATCGTCGATCAACCGGCGGCTCGGCCAGCAGTGGCGAGTGCTTCGCCGACGCGCGCGCCGGCAGCCGGCAGCCGGCGCGTGGTCACTCCGGCGCGTCGCCTGTATGCTGATCTGGTGATCCCGCCGACACCGCTCGAGGTCATATCGCCGCTGGCAGTGTCAGTTCTGTCGGCCTCATCATCGTCATCGAAGTCCTCGGCGCGGCGTCCTAGCCCGCGCCTCGATGCCGAGCTATCCTTAGCCCGCGAACGCGGCCGGCGCAATCAGCTGGAACTGACCATCGCCAATGGCGATCGCTTGGCAGAAGATGGGCGCTTGTTGGAGGCGGCTCGCGAATGGCAGGTGGCGGCCGCGATGCCGGATATCGATCCCGTGCTGGAGAAGAACCTCCAGCGCCGGGCCGCCCGCGCCCAGCGACGGGTCGGGGTAGAGCGTCTGCTGCGCCGTTTCCTGTTGGCCGTGATCGTCGCAGGGATCGCCATCCTCGCTACCTGGGCCGGCACGCCACTGGTCCACAACTGGCTGGCGGATCAATGGCTGAAAGTGCGTATCGGCGGCCTGCTGACGATTCCGCAAAATCAGCAGAAGGTCGCCGCGCTTAAGGATTTCATCGAAAATAATCAGCAGCCGTGGGCGTGGTATGTAAGCGCCTTTCAGCACACGTATGTGATCGATGCGGTGGCCACCGCCCAGTTCGAGATCAAACGCATCGAGACCCTGCTCGTGGTCAAGCCGGATTCCCAGCTGACGGCGGGCCCGAGCAGTGAAGTCATGGTCATTCTGAGCTTGTCGAAAGACGTCACCGTTCCCTGGGAGACCGTCGCCCAGCGCAGCGGCGAAGTATTGTCGGCGGCGCGGGCCCAGGGCCGCGAGGGAGCGCAGCTAGATCCCTTGCGCGAAGCCGCCCGTCTCGCCGAGTCCGAACTCACGGCTCAGCGTAGCGATCTCGAACGCATCAATCAGGCCCGCGCCAGCGGCAACGCGGCGCAAGCCCTGGCTATGGCGACGGCCTTCCGTACGCGGCATGTCCGGGCCGGCGCGATCTTGGCGCGCTTACCGTTGCCTGGCCGCATGCGCATCGTGGTCCCGAATCTCGAATTGCCGGCGGATCTGGCCTTGCAGGTCGAGGGCGTCACGGTGCCCCTGCAGCCGTCTGCGCCGGTCGAGGGCCATCCCACCGTCGAGGCGCTCATCTGCCGCAATGGTGATCGCGAGACGGGTATCGAGATCACTGCCGAGGGCTACGTCGCGGTGCGTCAGGTCATTCCCGGTTCAACCGTGAGCGCTGAACGCTTGCATTTGGTGGTCATGAAGCCGGCTCCGGTGTGGTCGGTGATCTATGCTACGCCCGGCACCGCCGTGACCTTTGTGCCCTGGGTCCAGGTCCATGCCCTAGCCGGGAGCATGCTGGTACAGCATCGTGACGGCGTCCTGGTGCTGCGGCCCCAGGATGGCGCCGTGGTCGCCCGTCGCGAACGGGAGACGATCTATTCGCCGAACTTCTCACGGCTGTGGCATCCGCTCACCGCCAGCAAGATGCTCCTGGCCCGGGACAATGGCGTGGTGCAGCTGGTCGGGGCGTCGACCCTGATCGAGGAAGCGACGATGCATCGCGGCTCGGGTGAGACCTTGGCCTGGGCCGATCTTGATCTGGCGCTGCAGAATGGACGTCACATCCATGCTGCCATCGAACGCATTCCGAACCTGGTCCAGGCGGGCGAGACGGCCCCGCGGATGTCCGTCAGCCTTGTGGCGCAGGACGCCGAGAAACAATATTGGAGCTACGCCAAGCTGCGCTCGGTCAATCAGCTACCGCAACTGTTCAGTCACGATGATCGGCTGTATGTCTTCGACGACGCGAACCTGCACCTCCTGGAGGAGGACGGTACCGTAGTGCGCGTGTACGTATTTCCTTCTGAACGCATCGGCGCGGTCGTCGAATTGAGGAGCTCTAAGTCTGATCATCGCGATCTGCTGGTGCCGACGGTCAACGGTACGCTGCGCTTGCAGCTCGGTACGCATCTGGATCCGGTGCATCAGGCCCCCGATCCGGTGTTTGTCCAAGCCGGTCGTTCACGGGTGGTCGTACTCGACAATCTGGTGCTCTTTGCCAATGATAGCCAAGTGCTCCTCGCCCGCTTTGCCGCCGCCGGCACGGTCCTCTGGCGACAAGAACGGTCACGTCCGCTGGGTCCTCTGCCGGCAATGTCAGTGGCGCACGTGGCGATCGCCGATGATGCGGGGATGATTTCCATCTATGCCTGCGCGACCGGCAAGCTGATCCAGCAGATCATGCACGGCACGCCTTTGGCCGGGGCGCCGGTGTTCCTCGATCTGGTCACCGGACCAGGACTGATGGTGTGCGATCGAGGTGGCCTCTCAGCTGCCTATCGTATCCGTAAGTAGCTGCTGGATCAGTCGAGCGGTTTTTCGCGGATTGGCCCGCCGCGTGCGTTCACGGTCACTCATGGGCCTTATTCCTGCACTCCCGGCTGCTGAACTCCTGTCCGTGGGCGGAGGTGCTTCTTCCGCCAGCGCGGTGGGGACCGTAGCTGCGCGCGCCGGGACCTTGCCAGGGCCGCTGCCCGAGACCGCGTCAGGTGCCCTTGCCACCGCCGCCAGTGAGAACTTCGGCTTACTTTTTTCAGCGCAGATCGCGCTCACGCCGGCATCTGAACCAAACCCTGTTACTGTCCCTGACCGTGCTTTCCCGGTGGTTCCGGAGCTGCTCACGGCCGAGCCGCTCATCTCGCAGTCACCGCTCAGCGCGCTCGTTGCTGGGCTCACGAACTGCTTCCTGCAGGATGCCTCCGCGGCGCCAGTCAGCGAGTCCGCGGTAACGGCAGATGCGGGCACTTTGGGTGCAGTACCAGTGCCGACGGTTGCCGGCCCGACGCTGAGAATGGCTACTGCTTCGGAAAGTCCCGCACCGTCGCCACTCGCTGCGCAGGTCGCTGCCCCTGCCCCTGCCCCTGCCCCTGCCCCTGCCCCGGGGCTGATGGATATCATCTCCTTGGGATTGGCCGTGACCCTTCCCGCCAAGGACCGCGGAATTCTTGGCCATGTGGTGGTGGCAACGGCTGTCGTCGGTACTGAACAGCTGCCACGCAATGGTCGTCCGGTGGAAGTCACACCTGATCGTGAATCGTACTTCCTCGCGCTGCCTCCGAGTCCTGCCGCTGAAGTCCACGCTTCGCTGGTGCAGGCGCTGACGGTTCAGGGCCAGGTTCCGGCCCAGGTTGAGGTTGCCCTGCCGCCGCTGGCCGACCCGACGGCACTCGCACCGCTACCCTCGTGGTCGTTGCTGCCGGAGCGGCAGAGGTTGGCGTTGACGTTGAGCTCGACCCTGGTCGAGGTTGCAACTGCGGATGGTACGTCGACCGCTGATGATGCGTTGGCGCGGTCGCTGCCACCTTCCTCGCTGCCAGCTTCGTCGCTGCCACCTTCGTCGCTGTCAGCTTCGTCGCTGCCAGCTTCGTCATCAGCATCCACATCGACATCGGCGCCGGCGCCGGCGCCGGTCGACGGAGCCGAGGCGAGCGCGGCGCATCTCGGCTCTGTCGGTCACGCTCGCATGGCGGAAAGCAAGAGCCTGATCGATATCGAGACGGCTCCTGCGCTCGAGCTTGATGCGGCGGGGCTGGGGATGACGGGCATGCGAAGTGAGTCGACGCGCAGGAAGATCTCCCTGGAGCCGTTCCCGAAGGAAGCCGATGCCGAGGTGACGCCGTCGGTAACCGTTGCAGAAGCGGCGCCGACGCCCCTCGCATCGCCGCCGTCGGTAGCGAACGCCCGCGTTGAGGCCGTTGATCCGCGATCATTAGCGACATTCGTTCCAGGCGGATCGCCGCCGCCCATGGCCTTCGCGATGTCCCCCGCCGCATCCTCGGGCTTTCAGGCCTTCGGAGTGGAAAAGGCCCAGGAGAAGGCAGAGGCCCCCGCCACGGTCATGCCTGCGACCGTCGCCGTCTCCGAGCCGCCAACGACGATGGCGTTGGCGCCTTCGATGGCGTCAGCGACGGCCGCCGCTCCGGCGGCCCTGCCCAATCCCGTCGAGCGCAGCATCGTCCGCCAATTGAGCCAACAATTGGCGGTGCCCTTGGCGACGCTCACGCCGCTCGCCCACGAGCACAAGTCGTCGGCGGATAGGAGTCTGGTCATCCGTCTGACGCCACCCGAGCTGGGCACCGTGCGCGTTGAAATGAGTCAGCGCGATGGGCAGCTGGTGATCCGCATGTACGCCGAGGACCCCGCCGTACGCCAAGCCATCGAACGCATGCTGCCGAATTTGCGCAGTGATCTGCGTCAGGGCGATGGCCCAGCGCAGGTGATCACGATCGAACCGTCGAGTTCCGATCGCAACGGCGAGCGCAGTTCCGGGGATCGCGGCACCTGGCAGGGCCAACAACAGCAACAACAGCATCACGAACGGGCCTACAGCGGCGGGCAGTCAGCGCGCGGCAGCGAACGTCCGCGGTTTTCCCTGCAAGGTCAGTCGGCAGTCGAGCCGCTCACCGTCGTTCCCCGCCCGCGAAGCCTCGGCAGTCGCAGCCCCGCGGGCAGTGTTGATGCCCTTGCCTGATTGGCACAGGCAGAGCGTTACTTCCAAGACCATCCGATTGCGTTCTCCAGCCACAGCGAGTCCAGGAGCTCCCCATGATACGTTCACTTTATAGCGGCGTTAGCGGTCTTTCGAATCATCAGCTGATTCTCGATACGACCGCCAACAACTTGGCCAACATCTCTACGTCTGGTTTCAAGGGCAGTCGCGTGAGCTTCTCGACGGCGTTGATGCAGACGCAAAGTGCGGGCTCCTCGCCCACCGGCTCCGCAGGCGGCTTGAATCCGCGCCAAGTCGGTCTCGGCGTGCGCAGCAGTTCGGTCGACGTCGATACCCGCCAGGGCGCCCTGCTCACCACCGGCCGGACCATGGATTTGGCAATCCAGGGGAACGGGTTCTTCCGCGTGGTCAGTGCCAATGGCACGGCGGCCTATACCCGGGTGGGAAATTTCGGCTTCGATGCCGACAACAATCTCACCGATCTCGGCTCGGGCATGATGGTCCAGGGACACAAGCTCGACAGCAACGGCCTGCCCTCGGGTGATCGCACCAATATCAGCCTGGTCAGCGCCCAGACCATCGATTCGAAGGTCACCACCGAGATCACCTTCCAAGGCAATCTGAACTCGGCGACGCCGGCGCTGCGCGGCACCGCGCTGGCCTCGGTGCTGCCGATGACTGTGCTGGCAACCAGCATGGCAGCGACGAACTCCACTCTGCTGAAGGATCTAACGGTCTTTACCGGGCCGGTGCTCGAACCTGCTGGCCCCGCCAATACCAAGACGCTGAATGTCTATGGCACCAAGCCCGACGGTACGGTCTACGCCGGGAAGGTGACCATCAATCCCTGGCAGGACACCGCTCAGACCTTGATCTCGAAGATCAACTCGGTGCTCGTGCAGGGCTCGGAAACGATCGGCAGCGTGACCTTGGAAAACGGTAATCTCAAAGCCACTGGGGCGGCCTCCCAGGACGGCTTCAGCCTGTTCCTGGGCGAGGCTGATCCGCTGGGCAGTGCCACTCCCGGTCTGCCGCTGGGCGGGGGTATCCCGGGTACCCCGGGCGCCACCGCCAACGTCAATCCCCTGGGTGCAAGCGACAATAGCGCCTTGGCCCCCTATGTTCCCGGTACCGCCCAGGTACTGGCCACAGGGGTGGTACTCGCCAATGAGGCCGGGATCATCAATCCGACCTTTACGGTAGCGGCAACGGTACCCTCCAGCCTCAACATCAAGGTGAAGATCACCGAGCCCGCCGGCACGACGCGTGAAGTCGGCAACATCGTCGCCCCGGCGCTCACCGCTGGCACCTACAAGCTGCCCAGCTTGCCGCATCTCATGGCTGGCGAGACCTTGTCGTATGAGATCAACAGCACCGGTGCGGTGGCTGCTGGCGCTGTCTCCTGGACCACTGAGATCTATGCTGATTCGAATCCGGCGAACCTCTTGCGCGATGCCTACAACGGCACCTCCAATATCGCGGACGGTTCCCCCGACCTGTTTCAGGAGAACAGCACCGCCGACGTCAATGCTCTTCAGTATACCGCCACCAACAACGCGACCATGGATTGGTACAAATTGCGTTTCGTCCCCGACAAGGTCACCAGCAGTGTGCAGGTCTATGACAGCGTCGGCGGCAGTCATACCATCGAAGCGACCTTCTTCCGCACCGGCACCAAGTCGGTGATCACCGGCTCGGCTGAGACGCGTTCGAATTCCTGGGACATGGTCATGAGCATGCCGGTGAAAGACGGGACGATCAAAGAGCCGCTGGTGGTCGGCATCGAATTCGATGAGAAGGGCCGCTATGTCGGTAACAGCTCCTTGGGTAAGACCGTGCACGGAGGGACACTCAGCAATCCCAGCATCTATCCCGGTTCACCCGGCGACAACATCATCGATGTCAGCTGGGCGGCGACCGGCGATGCGGCGATCACCCTGAAGCTGGGAACGGCGGCAAGCACGGATGGATTGAGTGGTTTCGGATCGCCCTCGACCGCTACCGTCACCGACCAGAATGGCTACGCCTCGGGTACTCTCGACTCGCTGTCGGTGACCAATAACGGCCAGGTCGTGGGCCTCTACACCAACGGTAAATCGTTGAGCCTATACGAACTCGAAATCGACACCTTCCGCAATCCGTCCGGCTTGACTTCGTCGGGTGGCAATCTCTGGCAGGTCTCGGCCAATTCCGGAGATCCGCTGGCGCGCTCAGCCGGGACCGGTGGCGCGGGCACGGTGACGTCCGGTGCTCTCGAGGGCAGCAACGTCGATATCGCCGGCGAATTCACCCGCCTGATCACCGCCCAGCGCGGCTTCCAGGTGAACTCGCGCGTGATCCAGACCACCGACTCGATCCTTCAGGAACTGGCCGGGCTGATCCGTGGCTGAGGCTGAGTAGACGGTATCAGCGCTTGCGGACCACCGAGTCCACCACCGCCCGGGGCTTCTTGCCCTGGGTGGTGGCGTCGACGGGGACCTCGCGGGTATGGCGGGCGGTGGTCGTGAAGCCTTCGAAGTGGATGCCGATCGGTACCGCCTTCGAGGGGAATCCGAACCACTCGATCGATTCCAGGGGCAGGACCACCACCCCGGCCTCGAGCTCTTCGTCGCCGAAGATCTCGATCGTCACTTGGCAGGTATCCAGATCGATGCCGGTGATGCGCTTGAGGGCGAAGGTCTGCATCGACACCGTACTTGCGTGCAGGAAGCAGGTGCCTTCGGGGAAGGCCTCGTCCTCGAGATTTTCTTGGATCTCCACGAGCTTGGCGGCGCGCTGCGACTGCAGCCACATCTGCGGCTTCTCGCTCTGGAAGCGTTCGAGGGCCATCTCGCGATGAAGTTCGGCAACGATCTTCTGACGAGCGCGGAGATTTTTGGGGCGCGGCTTGGGCATGATGACTCGAGGTTAGCGAAAGATGAAGGTCTCCATCATTACATTCTGTGCATGCACAATGATCAACTACTCTATGGGTCGATGCATGCGCAAGGGCTATTCATGGTGATCTCCATTTTTGGTCTACGCTTCGTGCATCCATCTGCGAAGGAACCTGATTATGAGTACCCGCGTCTATAATTTCAGTGCTGGTCCGGCGATGCTACCGCTGGAAGTCCTCGAGGCTTCGGCCAAGGCCCTCGTCGACTTTCAAGGTAAGGGTTTCGGCATCGCTGAATGCTCGCACCGCGGCAAGGAATTCGATGGCGTCGTCGATGAAGCCATCGCCCGCTGCAAGGCCCTCCTCGGTGTCGGCGACACCCACGAGGTGCTCTTCCTGCAGGGCGGCGCGACGCAGCTGTTCACCACCATCCCGCAGAACTTCGCGGGCGGCAAGACGGCTGATTACCTGGTTTCAGGCGAATGGTCAAAGAAGGCCGCCGGCGGCGCCAAGGAGATCGGCCTCACCGCCAACGTCGTCGCCAGCAGCGAAGCCAGCAACTTCGATCACCACCCTGAGCCGTCGGAGTGGAAGCTTAACCCCGACGCGCCGTACCTGCACGTGTGCTCGAACGAGACGGTGCACGGTAACCGCCTCGTCGACCTGCCGACGCATCCCAACCTGATCGTCGACGCCAGCAGCGAGTTCATGGCCCGTCCGCATCCGCTCGACCAGATCGCGATGATCTATGGCGGAGCGCAGAAGAACCTCGGCCCCTCGGGTCTGGTGCTGGCGCTGATCCGTAAGGATCTGCTGGCCAAGGTTCCGGAAAAAGGCATCCCTAAATTGTTCAACTTCAAGGCTCAGGCCGAAGCCAAGTCGATGATCAATACCCCGCCGACGTTCTCGATCTACATCCTCCTCGAGACCTTCCGCTGGCTCGAACGCCAGGGCGGCCTGGCGAAGATGGAACAGGTCAATGCCGCCAAGGCCAAGCTGCTCTATGACGCCATCGATACCAGCGGCGGCTATTACACCGGCACCGTCGTGAAGCATGCCCAGCGCAGCCACATGAATGTGACCTTCCGCCTGCCGAGCGAAGAGAAGACCGACGAATTCGTCAAGCTTGCCGCGAAGCAGAGCATGGTCGCGCTCAAGGGCTACCGCACCGTCGGCGGTATCCGCGCCAGCATCTACAATGCGATGCCGATTGAAGGCTGCCAGGCCTTGGCGTCGTTCATGAAGGACTTCGCGGCTAAGGGATGACCGGGGTTGGGGCCCCGGTCGTTCGCTCGAGGCCATGGGCATGGCCTCGCGCGAACTGGTGTACGAACGGAGGCCGCCGTGGATCTGCCGGACGATACCTTCGCCATCCTCGGTCATCTATTTCCGACAGGCTCCTCGCGGGGCTCGATTCCAGTACCATTTTTTCATCTCTTGAGACCACGACTCCACTATTGCGGGACAACAGCATTCACCGCTACGCCCACCCCAAGCGATCCTGCATCGTCGCATCCATGCTCTCGCGTAGATACCGCAACCGTAGCCGTGCCCGGGAGGTGGCATGCGGTTGCAGATTGGCGATGAGATTGATCAACCGCCGCCGCAGGTGCTGATCCTCCTTGCCGAGATCGGCGATGGCGAGGAAGTCGACCATGACCTCGACGAGATCCGCCCGTTCGTCGTCGGCGTAGTAGTCCTCGGCCGCCAATTGCACCAGTCGCGCCGCCGCCCGTCCGGCGAGGGTGCTCAGATACGTCCCCGTCCCGCTGATGAAGACACGGGCCAGGGCCCGCGCGATGGTCAGCTGATTGGCGGCGATGAGCAGGGACTCGGCGGCCTGCACCCGCTGTGAAGGTGGACACTCGCGACGCTCGGCGAGGGCGGCGATGGTCTCGCCTAATTCGCGGATATTGCCGGGGCCCCAGACGATCTCCCAGGCGGCAACGCGACGCCATTGCCGGCACATCCGCTCCATGATCTTGTGCTGCAATTCAGGGGCGACGGTCGCTGCCGCGCCGATCTCGGCCAAGGCGCGCAAGACCTGCGGAATGGCATCGGTGTGGCGGGTGAGCGCGTCATCGAGGATGTAGGTCAGCTCGAGATTGCCGAGATCGGTTTCGGTGGTCACCGGGGCATCGGGGACATTTTCCTGCAGCGTGCGCAGCAGGCGTTCGGTGAGATCGAGGCGGATGTCGGAAGCGCAGACGGTGCTCGCCACGAGCGGCCCTAGGGCTAGCAGGCCCTGGTCGCCGAGGCCGTTGGTGGCGGCCAGGACCCGCCCATGCAGCTCGACGGTGGCCGCGGGATCGGCTGCCACCAGGCGCGCTGCCGCGACCACCAGCGCCGTCCGTTCGCCGGTCTCGACGACGCGGTTGACGGCGGTCAGCAGGCGCTCGATCGCCGGCGTGGTGGCGGTGCCGCCGACGATCGTGAGATCGCCGATGAGTTCGATGCACAGCAGCCGAACTTCCAGGCGCGGATGATCAGCCAAGGCCTCCCACAGCGCCGACAGGGCGATGACCCCGAGCGACACGACACAAGCGGCCACGACCTCACGCGAGCGGTCGTCATGAAAGCGGGCGACGGTTTCGACGGTGGGCTCGACGAGGGCGAGACGGGCGGCGGGGCTGGCCGGCAGCAGGGCCGGCAGCTGCTGTTCGAGCAAGGCGATGAGGTGCGGCCCACCGGCCTCGCGCAACAGGCGCCGGCAGGTCGTGGCGAGGAGCTCGCCATCGGCCGTGCTGACGACGCCGTCGCGGCAGAGATCGGCGAGCAGCCAATAGACGCTGGTGTCGAAGGCCCGGGCATAGACCGGGGCCTCGATGTGCGCCAGCATCCCGGCCAGCGGGCGGTCGGCGAGAAAGGCATCCAGCCGACGCAGGGCGGCGGCCAGGGCCATGCGTTCGCGCGGCGCCTGCTCTGCAGCCAGCAGCAGGCCAAGACCGCGGGTAAGCAACGCGCTGATGCCGGCCGGCGAGGTCACGGGCGAGGCCGTGGGCGCCGCCAAGAGCACGATCAGCTGCGCGTCCTGATCGACATCCAGGCCGAGATTGCGGGTCAGCAGGGCATCGACGCGCTCACGGTCATGGAGCTGCAGTTCGCGCACCAATTCGAGCAGGCTGAGCTTGCGCGGCAGCAGCAGCTCGAACAGGCGCTCGAGGCTGGCGTGGCCGGCGAGCACCGGGGCCAGGCCGCGGGTGAGCGTGACCAGTCCGGGCGTGGCCAGCCCGCGCGAGAGCTGCGCGAGCACGGCGGCGATGGCCAGTTCCTGCTGGGCGGCGGGCAGGCGCGACAGCGGTTCGGCCTGGCGCGCGAGGGCGACGTCGTCACCGCGCTGGATGGCGCGGATGGCATCGACCACCGCGACATGGGCACCGCTGGCCATGAGCAGGGCGATGGCCCGCTCGCGGACCATCTCAGCGCCGTCGGCGAGCAGCATCGGCATGAGTTCGCAGACCACCGGCAAGGGTGGCATGGCGTAGCGCAGCTGTTCAAGGGCGGCGGCACGCTGGTCATCGGCGCGCGCCGCCAGCAGGCCTTCGACCGGACCGCGCAAGGACGGCGCGAGCTGGGCGACGACGGCATTGATGCCCGCCGGGGCGGCTTCCTGAACCGGCTGCAACGCTGCCGTCAAGAGATTGCCGAGCTCGTCGCTGAGCGCGATCACGCGTACGCCATCGGCAGCGGTGGTCAGAAGCAGATCCTCCTGGTCGAATTCCTTGGCCAGGGCGGGAAAGCCCTCGGCGGTGATAGTCTTCAGGCGCCGGTCGAGGAGTAGACCGCCCTTGTCACCGGCGACGCCGCTCGCCACCAGGGACTGCAATGCCGCCTCGCTAACGGCTAGGCCGTCCTGCAGCAGGGCCCCCAGACGCAGCAATAATTTCATGTCCCCTTGTACCAGGCGCTGGATCAGAGGGGCGTCGGCAGCACGTAGGCCAGTAATCATGGGCAGTCTCAGGTAGAGCACAGCGGGAGGGGGAGCCCATTTGACCCACTTGCCGGCATCTGCCAAGGACGGACCTGGCGCGCCCCAACGGTCGCCGCAGGAATGGGGCAATGTTTGCACCTCCTCGCCCAGGGGTTACGAACAACAGTCGGAGATTTCGCGCATGGCTGAGCAAAACCCGTTGTCCCCCGAGATAATCATCCTCTCGAAGAAATTAAGCCAGTCGCAAGCCGAATACGACAGCTTGCGTTCGTCGATGGTGCAGCAGGTGTCGCATTTCCGCAAGCTGGTCAAAGCCATCTTCGACCTCGACGACGGCTATTTCGGCGGCCGCTTCCAAGCCCTGGGAAGCAACGACGGCAAGACTCCGCAGCAGGATCTGGTCGTGGCCCTGAGCGTCGTCGAGGCCATCTCCGAGGAGCTCCAGGGGGCGACTGCCTTCGCCGACAGCCCCTTGTTGCGCGATCAGGTCGCCAACCTGGTATCGGCGATCGACGCGCTGCGATCAGTCGCGATCGAGACCGATCGCAGCGCCACCCAGGCCCTGAGCTTTGCCGGTGTCTCCGCTTCCGGTGCGACCTTTCCTGCACGGACCTTCCCCGACAATAATCCGCTGGCCTGTCTCACCGAGGCAGTCGGTTTCCTGCGCGATCTGCAGAGCCTCGTCGGACGTCTCAAGGATCGTGTCGGGGCCCTGGTACTGTTGGCGCGCGAAGCCGACGAGGCCCGCAACGAGGCCGAGGCGGCGACCGCCAACGTCGTCGAATCACGCAGCTCTGAGCGCGTTTCGGCCTCGCTCGCCGCCGAGCTCAGTGCCCGTGATGCGGAACTGGCGGCACTGCGCAGCCACTCGATCAAGGAGCAAGAAGCCCACGGTGAAGAGATCCATCGCATCCGCGGAGAGCTTCGCGACCGCCTCAGCGAAGCCCACCAGGCCCTCGCCCGGGAAGTCGACCTGCATCGATCCGACATCGCCGAGGCTCGAGGGTTGGTGGCCGAGATCGAACGCCTTGCCGCCGCCGATCCCGAAGCCGCCAGCAGCGACGATCTCGATATCACCCTCGGCGTGTTGCGCGAGGCACTGTCGGTCGAGGACGCGGGCAGCGATGCCGGTCTCAGCGCCTTGATGTCCGCCGCCGATGCGGTGTTCATGCACTGGGCGCGATTGGTCCATGAACGTACCGCGGCGGCGGCCAAGGAGCTTTCGACCCTGCGTTGGCAACTAGGCGAAGCCGCTACCCGCAGCGAAGCCCTGCTTACGGAGATCGCTGAACTCAAAGCCGACAACCACCGTCTGCACGAGAACGAAAAAGGCGTGTCCACCGCCTGTGACGCGCTGGCCAATGAATTGTCGACCTTGCGCATCCAGGCCGCCGAACAGGCCCGGCAGTTGCATGGCCATGAGCTGAGCCTCAAGGCCTGCGACGAGGTCGCGCGGCGGGCCAAGGAGCAGGCACAGCTCTTGAGCGACGACCTCGACAAGGAGCGCAGCGCGCGCACCGATGAGCGCACGCGTCACCAGGAAGCCTTGCGTGAGGCGCGCGTCGCGGCCGAGGAAACCGTCAGCCAGTTCGAAGGCGTGATCCAGCGTGCGCGCAGCGCTGCTGAAGATGCTGAAATGCAGCTCGTCGAGGTCCGTGCGCAATTCGCCACCGTGCGCGCCGAAGCCGAAGCCTCCCGTGACGAGACCGTCCGTGCCCAGGCCGAGGTCACCCGCCACCGCGAGGCCCTGCAGCAAGCGCAAGCGCGAGCCGATGAGCAGCGAGTGCTAGCCAGTGAGCAGCAGGCGAACCACGCCCGCGAACAGGCCGCGCGCGAGGACGGCGAGCGCATCACCGGCGACCTGCGCCAGCGTCTCGCGGCCGCCGAACAGCAGCTCGCGGTGGATCAACAACAGCTACTCGCCAGCCGGCAAGAGCACGTAGTCCGCCAGCAGCAGCAAACTGCTCTCGAGCGCGAAGTTGCCGCCCTCAGCGCCGTCAACGAGGCCTTGGCCGCCAGTGGAGCAAAGGCCGCCGAGGGCGCCGTGCGTCTGCAGCAGGCCGAGCAGGCCTCGACCATCGCCGCCGCCGAATGCGCGCGTCTGACCCGCGAACTGCAACGCGTACACAGCGAGTCGCAGGCGAGCCAACGCCATGCCAGCGAAGCCGACGATGAACGCGGACGCGTCCATACGCTGCTCGCCGAACGCGATAAGCGCATCGCCGAGTTGGCCCTGGAAGCCGAGCAGCTGCGGCCGGCCTTGCGGGCCGCGCAGATCCTCGCCGAACAGACCGGCGCCGAGTTGGCGCGCCTCACGACCGTCCATGCCGGTGCGGTCCTGGCCCGCGATGGCGCGCTCGTGGATCTTGCCGGCAAGCTGAACTCGGAAGCCACCCTCACCGCCGAGCGCGACACTGCCCGGGCGGCCCTGGTCACCGCCTACACGGAACGCGATCGTTTGCAGAGCCAGGGCGAGCGTCAGCGTGTCGACCTCGAGGCCCAGGCTGCGGCTCAACGTGCGCGTGAAGACGAATTCGCAGCCCGCTTGAGCGAGATCACCCGGCAAGTGGGTGACGCCAAGAATCTCGCGGAGACGGTGCAGGCTGAGAATGAACGGCTGCGCGCCGAGATCGACAAGGCTGCCGCCCAGGCGGAGCGTGTCGAGACGCGCAGCGCCAGCGAGATCCGCGCCACCGCGGAATCGGCGGCGCGCTCCGAACGCAAGGCCACCGAATCGACCAAGATGCTCGATTCGGCGGTAGCGCGCACGGCCAAGCTCGAAGGCGAGCTCACCGCGGCGAAGGCCCAGCTCGCCGAGCTTACCGTGCAGTTGCAGCAGGCGCAGCAGGGCGAAAGCAACTACGCCGACCGCGTCGAGACCGAGGCCGCCCTCGGCAACGCCAACGCCGCCCGCTGGAGCAACGAACGCAATGAGCTCCTGGTCTTGGTCAAGGCCGCCAAGCTGGCGGTGCAGAACGCCAAGGTCGCGCGCGAGAGCGATCTTCAGCGCATTGCTGAGCTCGAAGGCCGGCTGACCATCATCGGTGCCCTCAAGTCATGACCTTGCAGGCCTGTTACCTCAGCGGCGTGAGCATCGACGAAGAGGCCGAGCAGCAGACGGTGCTGGTCAGCGAACGCGGCGGCGTCCGGCGCTTCCCTATCGCCATTGGCCAGACCGAAGCCCTGGCCATCGACCGGGCGGTGAAGGGCCAAGTCTTTCCGCGTCCGCTGACCCACGACCTGCTGTTGGTGACGGTCGATGCCTTGCACGGTGAACTCAACGAGATCCGTATCACCGATGTCCGCGACGGGACGTTCTACGCCGAGCTGGCGATCACCCGCATCGATGGCAGTCGCATCGAGATCGACTGCCGTCCGAGCGACGCCCTGGCCCTGCTGGTCCGCCGTCCGCACGTAGCTCTGCTGGTGGCGGAGACGGTGCTCGCGGAAGCGTGCGGCTGAGGATTCTTGCGCGGTCATCTGAGGATGATCCTACGGACTGCGCACGCTGGTCCCTGGAACCGCGCGCCAGGGATCAGGGACCAGGGATCAGGGATCAGGGATCAGGGACCAGCGACCAGGGATCAGGGATCAGGGACTAGGGACCAGAGAACAGGGACCAGAGAACAGGGACCAGGCACCAGGCACCAGGCACCAGGGACCAGGGACCAGGGACCAGGGACCAGGGACCAGGGACCAGGGACCAGGGACCAGGGACCAGGGACCAGGGACCAGGGACCAGAGACCAGTGACCAGGGACCAGTGACCAGGGGCCCGAAGCTACGCGCCTGGCGTTGCTCGTGGTCCGGCTCTTCCGCTGGGCAAGGGCGCCAAGTTCAGATCGGCGATTTCTCCGCGTCGCCACTGCTGATGGCCGAGGGCCGCGATCATCGCCGCATTGTCGGTGCAATAGCGCGGTTGCGGCAGGAGCAGGGTGAGTCCGCGGCTGAGGGCTTGGTGTTCCAGGCGGGTGCGCAGACCGCGGTTGCAGGCCACCCCGCCGCCGACGGCGATCACGCGCACGCCCTCCTGCTCGGCCGCGAGCAGAAGCTTGGCGGTGAGGACCTCGATCACCGCCGCCTGGAAGCTGGCGCAGGCATCGCAGATGCCGTGCGCATCCAAGGTCAGGGAATCCTTGCCCTGGGGGCCGCGCACGGCGTAGAGAAAGGCGGTCTTCAGGCCGCTGAAGCTCAAACGAAGCGTGTCATCATGGAGATAGCTGCGCGGCAGGGGAAAGCGTCGGGCATCGCCGCTGGCGGCGAGACGATCAACTGCCGGGCCTCCCGGATAGCCGAGGCCGAGGATGGCGGCGGCCTTGTCGTAGGCTTCTCCGGCGGCGTCATCGATGGTCCCGCCCAGCAGGCGCAGCTGTCCCGGGCCGGAGGCATGGTAAAAGTGGCTGTGGCCACCAGAGGCGACGAGACCTACCAGGGGATAGGGAACATGCGGCCGGTCGAGGTGTACGGCTCCGAGATGCGCCTGGATGTGGTCGACAGCGATCAGGGGGATGGCGCAGCGAGCGGCGATGACCTTGGCGGCGGTGACGCCGGTGAGCAGGCTGCCGATGAGGCCCGGCCAAGCGCCGACGGCGACGGCATTGAGTTCGGCGAGGGTGTGTCCGGACTGCTCGAGGACGCGGGCGACCAGGCCCGGCAGCGCCAGGACATGGCCACGGGCGGCGATCTCGGGGACCACGCCACCCCAGGCGGCGAAGTCGTCAGCCTGGCTGGCGATGGCTTCGGCGGCCAGACGGTGGCCATCCTCGACCAGCGCCACCGCCGTCTCATCGCAACTGGATTCGATCCCGAGCACCAAGGTCATGGACCTACGGTGGTCGCAGGCGGGGTTGGGCAAGGACATCTCACAGCCACACTTGCGGAGCCGCCGATCATGAGGTAATCATGCATAGGCTGTGCCCGGCCGCTCCTTAGGAACCACACATGAATTCTCCGCGCAGCATCAACGTCGACTACATTAATCCCTTCATTGAAGCGACGATTAATACCTTCACTACGATGGCTAACGTCGTGCCGACCCGAGAAAAGGTCTTTCTCAAGGGGGAAGGTGAAGAGGTGTACGGGGTCAGCGGCATCATTGGCCTGGGCGGCGAAGCTACCGGCGCGGTGGTACTCAACTTTCCGGAGGCGGTGGCGATTGCCGCCGTCGGTCGTTTCGTCGGCGAGGACTTCGGTGACATCACCTCGGGCGTGGTCGATGGTGTGGGTGAACTGACCAACATTATCGCCGGCGACGCCAAGAACCGTCTGCTGCAGAAAGGTTACAAGTTTGAGATCGGCTTGCCGAAGATCGTTACCGGGCGCAGCTACATCACCGCCCAGAACAAGGCCATCCCCTGCATCGTGATCTCGTTCACCAGCGAGCTGGGACGGTTCTGCATCGAAGTCAGCCTCAAGAAGTCGGTGTAGGAGCTGGCCAGTGGCCGACGCCAGCGATCGTCGACGCAGTCTCGACCTGCGTCACGACAAGATGGCCCTGCTCGGCGAACTGACCGTGGGCATTGCCCACGAGCTGAATAATTCAATCGGTTTCATCGGTTCGAATCTCGGCAGCTTGCGGCGTTACAGCCAGGCTTTGGTGCGCCTCGTCGAACGCGTCGAGCCGCATCTTGCACCGGAACATCGCCCCCGCTGGCAGGCCGAACTCGCCGCTGCCCAATGGCAGTTCATCGCCGCCGATCTCGACAACCTGTTGAGCGAGACGCAGGCCGGCGCCGATCATCTCAAGCACGTCGTCGCCGATCTCAAGATCCTCGCCCGGTCCTCGCCGAGCACCGAGGGCACCAGCGTCGATGCCTGCGTCGCCAGCGCGCTCACCGTGCTCGCCCACCAGGTCAAGCATCGCTGCGTCGTCGAGCGGCATCTCGCCGCGCCACGGGCGCTGGTGATGGTCCGCAGCCAGGTCATCCAATTGGTCATCAACCTCGTGCTCAATGCCGTGCAGGCCCTGCCCAGCAACGGCGGGACGATCCGCGTCGTGACCTCTGATGACGGGCGCACGGTAACCCTGCAGGTCAGCGATTCCGGATCCGGCATCAGCGAATCCGTGCGCGCGCATCTCTTCGATCCCTACGTCACGACCAAGGCCACCGGCACCGGTGTGGGCCTGGCTCTCTGCCAGCAGATCGCGGCCTTTCATGGCGGTTCGATCGCTGCGGGACCGTGTCCGCAATTGGGCGGCGCGTGCTTCACGGTGCTGCTGATCGGCGCCAATGATCGACGCAGCGAGACCCAGGGGGCATGAACAAGGACGGGTACGGCGCACAGCTCCTGCGCCATCGCTGGCATGATCAGCCGGCGCGGATTCTGCTCGTCGATGATGAGCCGCCGATCCTCGCCAGTCTGCGCCGGCTGCTGGCCTTCGAACCCTATGAAGTATTGACCACCGAAGTCGGGGCGCAGGCCCTAGAGGTGCTGGCCGCTGGCAACATCGCGGTGGTCCTGAGCGATCAGCACATGCCGGGCATGGAAGGGGTTGAGCTGCTGCGCCGGGCGCGCGATCTGGCTCCCGATACCAGCCGCATCCTCTTCAGTGGCCACATCGACATCGATCTGCTGCGCGCCGCCGTCAATGGCGGCGAGGTCTATCGCTTCGTGACCAAGCCCTGGGACAACGATGAAGTGCTCGCCGCCGTCCGCCAGGGCGTCGAGCGTTGGCAGCTGCTGCGGCAGAATCGCCTGCTGCGCGAACACACCGAGATCCAGAACGATCAGCTGCGCCGCTTCAATCGTTCGCTCGAAGACCTGGTGACGGCACGGACCTCGGATCTCGATCGGCGCACGCAGGATCTCGATCAGCGCAACCGCGCCCTGGTGCTCAGCCAGGAAGTGCTCGATCGCCTGCCGGTGGCGGTGCTCGGACTCGATCCTGATGGCATCGTGGCCTTGGCCAACCGCTTGGCGACGGCAGCGTTCCCCGGGTGCGTGCTCGGCGAAAGGCCGTCGCTGCCGTATGCTTTGCAGTCCATGGTGACGGCCTGCATGACCATCGGAAATCTCAGCCCGCGGTCGGTCGACACCGCCCTGGGAACTTTGCGTTGCGAAGCCCTGACCTTGAGCGACGCCGAACGCATACGCGGCATGGTCATCACCGGCACCCCCGTCATCAGTGATCTCGGGGTCGATCTGTGAGCCCTGAGTTACCCGCCGTCATCCAGACTGCTGGACCTGGGGCTTTGACCATCCTTCTGCTCGACGATGAAGCTCACGTGCGCAGGTCGCTGGCGCGTTTGGACCTGGGCGCGGCGATGCGCCTCCATGGAGTGGGCACGGCGGCTGAGGCCGAGGCGCTGCTGCAGCAGCGCCAGGTCGATGTCGCGCTCGTCGATCAGCACCTCGGCCCTGGCGATCCCGAGGGCCTCGAATGGCTGCGGCGACTGCATGCCACCGATCCGGACTGCTTCCGGGTGATCTTCACCGGCGCCGCCGATCTCGATTTCGCGGTGCGCGCCATCAATGGCGGGATCATCGATGCCTTCCTGACCAAACCGTGGAGCGATGAGCAGGTCGTCGCCTTGGTCCATCAAGGGGCGGAGGTCGCCTTGCTGCGCCGGCACAACCGTGCCCTGCTGCAAGAGCTCAGCGAGCGCAACACCGATCTGCTGACCTTCAACCACACCCTCGAGCGCACCGTCGCTGAACGCACCGCCAACCTACGCGCCGCCAACGAACGACTGCAGCAGCAGCAGCAGGCCCTGGTGCGGCTCGAGACGCATGGTGTGGTCAGTCATCTGGCGCACGGCATGGCCCATGAATTGAACAACCCGCTGGCGGTGATCATGGGCTACGCGCAACGTCTGCGGCGCGACCTGCCGAATACCGGCAACGACACCGCTACGCGCCTTGACGTGATCCTCGAAGAGGTCGACCACTGCCGCGAGCTAGTCGATCAGCTGCGGCGCATGGCGGCGCCCCTGGAAGAGGACACCGTGCCCCTGCGGCCCGACGAGATCCTCGGGGAGGTCATGCGTCTCGCCCGCGAATCAGGACTGCCGACGCTGCCGCTGAGCAAGCGCGGCTACATTCCCGAAGTCATCGCCGCCCCCGCGGCCTTGCGCCGGGTGTTCGCCGAGATTGTCGCCAATGCCGTGGTTGCCGGCGCGAGCAGTCTGATGATGTTCGGCGAGGTCGTCTACGAGCGTGCCTACCTGCACCTTGCCAACGATGGCGCGACGCCAGACGAAGATGTCATCGCCCACGCCACCAAGCCGTTCTTCACCACCCATGCCGCCGAAGGCGCGCGCGGGCTGGGGCTGGCGGTGGCGATGGGTCTGTTGCGCGATCAGGAGGGCCACATCGAGCTCAGCGCCAGGGTCGGCGGCGGGGCGATGGTGACCATCCAACTGCCGGCCAAGATCGGCTCGGGGCCGGT
>JBILBP010000137.1:0-6920 GCA_044353645.1 Planctomycetota bacterium
GGCCAGGGCCACCTCGTCCAACTGCCGACCTTGAACCGTGACCACGGGCATGACGGCATCCTAACCACTCGGGAGCCAGAACCCAGCTAAAAAGTCGACTCGGCCACTGACCTGCCTGAGCAGTTACGACCTGGAAAGACGGGCGGGGATCGCGTCCGGGCTTGGTCAGCTCGGCGAGGATATCGCGCAAGGTCGGCTCGCCGACCTCGGCATCACACCAGCGCTTCAGCTCGATTCCGTGGTGCACGGCAGGCTTATGCATCAAGTCGTCGATGGTGACCTGCAGATCGTTGGCCATGCGCCGCACCAGAGCGTAGCGTTCGGGATGCACAGCGCTGGCATCCAGCGGTTCGCGGCTTTCGCGCAGGCGCAGAAACCCCGCACATTGCTCGAAGGCCTTGGCGCCCAGCCGGGGGACCTTCAACAATTCTCGACGATCGCGGAAGCCGCCGTGTTCGCGGCGATAGGCCACGATCGCACGCGCCAGAGCCGGCCCCAGACCCGAGACATAGGCCAGCAGCTGCTCGCTGGCGGTAGCCAATTCGACACCGACGGCGTTGACGCAGCTTTCGACCACCCGGCCGAGGGCTTCGCGCAAGCGCGCCTGATCGACATCGTGCTGATACTGGCCGACGCCGATCGATTTGGCATCGAGCTTGACCAGTTCCGCGAGCGGGTCTTGAAGGCGCCGACCGATCGAGATCGCGCCGCGCACGGTGAGGTCGAGATCCGGGAATTCGTTGCGCGCAACCTCGCTCGCGGAGTAGATCGAGGCCCCCGATTCCGAGACCAGCACCACCGGTATGCCGAGGTCGAGGGACTCGAGGAAGTCAGCCGTCTCGCGACCGGCGGTACCGTTGCCGACGGCGATGGCCGACGCCTTGTGCGCCGCAACCAGGGCGCGGATGGTAGTCGCGGCCTCGCCCTGACGACGCGGCTCATGCGGGAAGATCGTCGCCGAGGCCAGCAATGCGCCCTGATCATCGAGGGCCACGGTCTTGCCGCCGGTGCGCAGTCCAGGGTCGACCGCCAGCACCGCGCGCCGTCCATACGGCGCCGCCAGCAGCAGGCCGCGGAGGTTCTCGGCGAAGACGCTGATGGCCTCGGCATCGGCACGCTCCTTGGCCTCGGAGAGGGCCTCGTTCTCGAGGGCCGGGGCCAGCAGCCGTTGGTAGCCGTCGACCAGTGCCAGATCGAGCTGCTCGCGCCCGCGACCCTGATGGCGATCGGGGCGCAGCCAGCGCTGGCGTAGTGCGGCGAGGGCCAGTTCTTCTGGCGGCAGGGCCGAGATGCTCAGGCACCCCGCCTCGCGGCCGCGCAGCATCGCCAGCAGTCGGTGCGATGGGCAGCGTGACAGCTCTTCGCTCCACTCGAACCAGTCGCGGAACTTGGCGGCGGCTTCGTCGTCACGTTTGCCGCGGGCCACGCTCGCGACCAGCCGCGCCTGACGGCGGAAAAGCTGACGGATCTCACCGCGCGTCGTGGCCTCTTCGCTGATAGTCTCGGCGATGAGGTCACGGGCACCGGCGAGGGCCGCCTCGGCATCGGCGACTTCAGCGCCAATAAAGGCTTTAAGCTCGGGAAACCGGCCGCCGGCGAGCAGGCTCTCGGCCAACGGCGCCAGCCCGCGCTCGCGGGCCTGCTGGGCGCGCGTGCGACGCTTGGGACGGTAGGGCAGGTAGAGGTCTTCGAGCTCGGCCAGCTGCCGGGCCTTGGCGATGGCCGCGTCCAAAGCCGGTGTGAGCAATCCGCGTTCGACCAGCGACGCATGGATCGCGGCCCGGCGCTTTTCGAGTTCACGCAACCGCTCTAGACCATCGCGGATGGCGGCGATCGCCACTTCATCGAGGCCACCGCTGACTTCCTTACGGTAGCGCGCGAGGAAGGGCACGGTCGCACCCTCATCGAGGAGACGCGCGACGGCTTCGAGCGCTTGCGGCCGCAACTTCAATTCGCTGGCCAGTACCAGGGCCAGGCGGGGAAGGTCATCGTGCGCGCGATCATCAGTCATACCGGCATGATGATCGCTCTGCCCGCCATTCCCATCAGCGACCGGCGGCTATCGGCAGCGCCCGGCGGCTATCGGCAGCGCCCGGCGATGATCGTCAGCGTCAATGACATGTGCTACATGAGCCGACAACGACTGCACCTTGCCCCATCTCAGGGAAACCCTTAGAGCGTGCCCTGGAGAAATCATGGCTGGACTTGAATTCATCGGCGGCGAAAAGGGCGGAGTTGGTAAATCAGTGATGGCGCGCGTCCTGGCCCAGTACTGCATCGACCACAAAGAACGTTTCATCGCCTTCGATACCGATCGTTCGCACTCGACTTTCATGCGCTTCTACGGCGATTTCGCCGCGCATGTGGTGATCGACGACTTCGCCAGCCTGGATCATCTCGCCGAAGCCATCAGCGCGGATCCCGGTCGCCGGATCCTGGTCGATCTCGCTGCCCAGACCATGCCACCCCTGCAGCGCTGGATCGAGGATTCCGACGTCCTCTCGCTGCTCGCCGAAGATTACCTGCCGGTGCGTTTCTGGCATGTCATGGATGACGGCATGGATTCGATCACCCTACTCGAGAACCTGGTGCGCAAGTTCACCACCAGGGCGCAGTACGTGATCGTCCTCAATCACGGTCGCGGCCGCGACTTCACCAATTTCAACAATTCGGGAGCCAAGGCCCTGGCCCTCGAGCACGGGGCCAAGATCATCGAACTGCGCGGCCTGCACGAAGCCACGATGCGCCGGATCGATCTCTGCGATCACAGCTTCTGGTCAGCCATCAACCAGCGCGGCAGCGAGCGCGCCCTGGGTCTGCTCGAACGTCAGCGGGTCAAGGTCTGGCTGAACAAGACCTATGCCGACCTGGCGCCCTTGTTTGCCTGAAAAGCCCGAGGTCTCAAAAGCTCACCGCCCGCTGAACTTTTCAGCGGGCGGTCAGTGGCAAATCAGGTGGCTCAATGCGTGACGGGCGCGGTTACCGGCGGATTCATCGCCGGAACATCGGCGCCATCCTTCTTGTGCGGAAGCGCCTCCGGACGAGGCGTCGTCAGCTTGGCGCGGATTTCATCACGGCGGGCTTTCAGGACGGCGAAGCTCGGATCCTTGGCCATGACTTCCTCGACCTTGGCGCGATAGACCTTCTGGGCCTCATCGACCGCCTGCCTGAGCTTGCTCACTTCCGGATCCTGATCGGCCTTTTCCTTGACGGCCCGCAGCTGCCCCTCGACTTCACGGATCTCCTTCATGATTTCCGGCCGGGACCCGGAAACACTGCCGGGAGGCATGGCCGGTGAGGTGACGCCAGGAGGGACGACGCCAGAAGGTAGTTCCTGCTTGAGCGGCATCGGCGTTGGCGGGGGCGGCGTGCGGTCTTCAGCCATGAGCGGAACCGCGAGCAACAAGGCCGAGGCGAGAGTGGTAATAAAACGACGCATATAAGACTCCAGGGGTGCGCTGCGCATCAGATACCACTTTGGCTAGGTGCCAAGTGAGTTTTTCGTGTGCTTGGGCTTGCCCAGCGACATCGGAGATAACCATGACGTGTCATGAACGAGCCCCATCCCGCCCCCCAGACCGTCGAAGGCTGGTACGTCCTCCACGATCAATGGTCGGTCGATTGGCAATGCTGGCGGGCCCTGCCGCTGACCGAGCGCCAACAGCGCGTCGACGAGCTTCTCGCCTGGCTCGCCCAACAGAACTCCGGTGATTCCATGGCCTATGCCGTGCTCGGACAAAAGGCCGATCTGCTTTTCGTCCATTACCGCCAGACTGTCGCCGAACTGCACACCGTCAGCACTGCCTTCCAGCGCTGCGCCCTGAGCGAAGACCTCGCCCCTGCAGGGTCCTTCCTCTCGGTCATCGAAGCCTCGCTCTACGAAGCGGAAGCGCATGCCCGCGGCAGCCTCGCACGGCGCGGCGTAACCCCGGCCGAGGCCGGTTTCGCGGCGGCACTCGAAGCCCAGACCGCCAGCGCCCGGGCGGCCTTGGATGAGCGCCTGTTTCGGCGCATCCCCACGCAATCGCACATCTGCTGGTATCCGATGAGCAAGCGCCGCGACGGCGCCGACAACTGGTATGCCCTGAGCCTCGAGGAACGACGCAGCCTGATGCGTGGCCATGGACAGGTCGGACAGCAGTTCGCCGGCCAGGTGACGCAGGTAGTGTCGGGCGCCATCGGCCTCGATGATTGGGAATGGGCTGTCGATCTCCACGCCGATGATCCGCTGGTGTTCAAGAAGCTGGTCACCGCCATGCGCTATGATGGAGCCTCGGCGCGCTTCGCCGATTTCGGCGCCTTCGTCATCGGTCTGCGCCAAGAGCCGGAAGCCCTCGGACGACTCCTGCTCGCATAAGACCATTTGCATAAGACACCTCGCGTGAGACCGCGATAGCCAAGCGCCAGGGCACGAGCATCATCACCGCGCATGCAGACGGTCTTGCTCATCCGCCACGGATACCCGTTATCGTGGGATCAGAAGCTGAAGGTCCGCGGTACCGCGCCGCATCTGCGCCTCGACCCGACCCTCGCCGACATCGGTCGGGCCCAGGCGCAGGCCACCGCCGCGGCCCTGCAAGCGCTCGGCGGCATCACGACCGTGTTGTCGTCCCCCTTTCGCGCCTGCCTGGAAACCGCCGACGTGCTTGCCGATGCCACCGGCGCGGTAGTGAGTGCCGATTGGAAGCTCGGCAATGTCCTCTTGTCGACGGTTCTGGGCAGTCCGTTCAGTCCCGGCTCGTCGATGGATCCGGATTGGCTCGAACGCCGTAAGAGCGCCGGCAAGCCGGCGCATCCGGAATCTGATCAGACCATCCATGAGCGCTTGACGGTGGCCGTGCGCGAACTTAAGGCACGCAAACCGCTCGCGCAGAAGATCGTCATCGTCTCCCACGAGATCATTCTCAAGGAATTGCTCAAGCACATGACCGGGCGGACCCTGGCCCTCGATTGGCATCCCTGTGCGATAACCACCGTGAGCCGCGCCACCGTGATCGATCGCCATTGGAAGCTCGTCGGATTGCCGGCGAACCATGAGCATCTGGGAAATACCGATCGCACCGAACCGCTCGAGCACATCGAGCATCGTTACCATCCGCTCGACAGCGGCGCCTAAGAATCTGTCGGGAATAGATGACCGAGGATGGCGAAGGTTTCGAGCGGCAGATCCAAGGCGGCAAAGCGCGCGGATAGCAGCAATATCCGCCCGCTTTGCCAACCTCGGAAATGCCGTACGAGACCGAGTCAGCCGACCGAATCTACTCCCGACAGACTCCTAGCCCAGCTCAGGCGATACTTTTTAGCGTACGGACAGGCCCCAAGTGATGCCGTTGCCCTGTCCGTACGCCTGTAGGTTCAGACCATTGGGCGTCGGACATAGCGGCGAAAGATGGCCGGCGGTGGGCACGCTGTCGATATGGACGCCAGGAAATGCCGTCTGGCACCCACGCCAGCGATAGGAATGGTTAAAAACCGAGGGATATGGCGAGTAGGTTGCATAGTTCGAGTAGATGATCCGCGTCGGCGGCAGCGGCAGCGGCTCGGCTGCACGCCGGGCCTCGGCCTCGGCGGTGCGCAGCTGGGCCTCCTTGGTCGCCAGCTCAATGGCCGCCAGACGTGCACTGCGATCTTTTTCCACCTGGGCTTCGGCCGCGCTGGCGACGCGGGCCTCTTCAGCGAGAATACCCTCGCGCTCGGCAGCCTGCCGCCATTTGCCGCGGAAGAAAACTTCTCCCCGAGCGGCGGCAGCTTCTGCGGGTTTCATCCATCTCCCATCCTGCTTGATCTGGCCGAGAGCCGCCCTGGCGAGGGCGAAGTCCTCGTCCTTGACGATCACGGTCTCCAGCAGATGCCGATAGGCGGTATTCTCACCGAGGGCCTTGGCTTCTTCGGCCAGGGCCCACCACTGCTCCGCCGTGCCATCGGTCTTATCCATGGCTGCGCATTGGACGTCGAAGGCTTCTTGCCGCTTCTGCTGCTCGGTCTTTCCGTAACGGACAGCGACCACCTCCTCGGCCTTAAGATGCAGGACTGCGACCATACCGCCGATACGGGTGCGGATTTCAACGCGTTCGCTGCCCGCGGGTGATAGCACTTGGCCGTCGATGACGCGACCATCCTTGATGATGATCTCGTCGGCGCTCAGGGCACTGAGCAATCCGGTACATGACGCTGCCACAAGCCAAGGGATGGGAAGCAGGTTCTTCATGGGATCATGCTAGCCGAAATACGCTGTTTTCAAACCTCTGGCATATCATTAGCCGGTCAGCTGATCCCGCGGTGACCGAATCACCGAATTATGATCAACCTGGCAGCACTATAAATTCCTCGTCTAGGTTAACGCACAGGGACTGCGTCCGGATAGCGTAACAATTTTCCCGTATCAGATCGACAGTTGACGCATACGCCTGCGACCTTCATTCCACCTAACATCGAAAAGAGGGCGCGAGCCGCGATGACGGCCGAAGAGGGAAAGGCGATGCCTTTCCCCTGCGTGGTCAGGTGCCGCCGCAGCCCGCCCGCGTCCCTGCAGGCGGTAGGATGAGCGCCCGCTTCCTCCACCATAAACGCCATCGGCCGCACAAACAAATCCACATAAAAAGCAACACCCCCAGCCAAGCGGCCGGGGGTGTTTCAATTTGGCGGAGGGGGAGGGATTCGAACCCTCGATTGAGTTTCCCCAATGCCGGTTTTCGAAACCGGTGCCTTCAACCGCTCAGCCACCCCTCCAAGGATGGACCGGCTGCGGTACTGTAGCCGGTGGGAATCAGGGTCAATCCGGCGCGTTGCGCCGCATCGACCAACTGGGGCCCCAACCCCAGTTTATGCGAAGTGGCTGAAAGCCTTGTTGGCTTCGGCCATGCGATGGGTGTTCTCGCGCTTCTGGATGGTCGTGCCGCTCTTGTTGTAGCAGTCGACCA
>JBILBP010000138.1:0-6904 GCA_044353645.1 Planctomycetota bacterium
TCCTGGTCATCGCCGCCGATCGCCATGGCCGCGATCAATGGCGCTGCCGCATCCGCATCGCACCCCACGGACCGAAAGTGCCGACCGGCACCAAGCTTTTCCGTAACACCGATCATGCCCGCAAACAGGAAGCCGCCGCCGCCATGGCCGTCTTCCCCCTGCCGCAATCCACTGGCGATACCGTGGGCGTGGCCCTGCACGTGAGCGCCGCTGTCGGCGCGCCGCTGCGCGTCAGCGCCATCACCACCGATGGCCGCCAGGCGGACGCCAACAGCCCGGACCTGCTCTCCGCCGCCACCGGCAAGCCGCTCGATGTCGCGCAGTTGCAGGACAAACTCGGAGCCTTTGGTGGGACCGCCTTCCACCTTACCGGTATCCACACCGATCTCGTGGGCGCGGTGTTCTGCCCAGCCTCGGTGATGAAGGAGTTGCGGCGCACGCTGGTCGAAGCCCTCATGACCCAGACGCCGGTGCCGCCGGTAACGGTCGAATCCTGGACTCCGACCGAAACCGATCAACCGCGTCGCCGCGCCACCGGCTTGTGGGTGGCGGTGTCCTCCCTGGCGGCGGTCGAGGTCGCCTTCGCCGCCGGTGCCGAGCGCGTCATTCTCGACGATCCAGCGCTCGACCTGTGGGCTGCGGTGGCGCCGACGATTGCACATCGCGACGGGCTGTGGCTGCGCCATCCGGCGACGGCGCCGCTCTCGCCGCATCTTGCCGCCATCGGCCTGCCGATCGTCGCCGGCCACCTCGGCGTGATCGCCGCCGCGCACGCTGCCAAGCTGCCGGTGATGGCCGATTTCTTCTGCAACAGCTTCTCCACCGAGACACTGCTGGCCTTGCAGGATCTCGGGGCGCAGGCGGCGGTGATCTCGCTGGAGTGCTCCTCGCGTGAAGTCGCGCGCCTAGCGGCGCGTTGCGGCGTGCTCTCGGCGCCGCAGCTGGCCCTGGTCGCCAGCGGCCGGCTGCCGGCGATGCTCACCCGCCAAGACCATGGGCTCGAGGCCGGTGCGAGCGTGGCGATGCAGGCGGTGCCCAAGGACGGCGGATTGCCCTACACCATCGAGCGCCGACGGCACGACACGGTCATCTGGGAAGGCCGACGCCTGAGCTGCCCCGAACAGGTCGCGGTCACCGCCGGCCTGGTCGATGCGTGGGTGCTCGAATATGGCGGCCTGAACGCGGAGCAGATCACCGCCGGCATCCAACGCTATGCTGGCTTACGCGACGGCACCCAAACCCCCGCCGACGTTGCCGAAGCAGACGATGATGATGCCCAGCACGGGCTATTCACCGGCCATCTGCATCAGGGCAGCCGTGAATTGGATCTGGTGGCAGATAAGCTCTAAGATCTGAGCGCTGGTTTCGCTGACTCCCTGGGAGCGCATCCCTGTGTCGGTCTTCGAGGGGTTGGCGGTTCGCACCAGAATAATGGTGGCGGAATCGGTGAGTCGGGTCGCGATCACGGCCGGGTCGACGTCGGTGATGGCAACGCTCAATCGGTAGTGAAACGCGGTCGTGGAGTCCGGCTTCGGGGCATGCTTGGGTGGTCGTCCACGACTTCTGGCGAAGGGTCCTTCGTGGCGCTCGACCCGGATCGTGAGATCGACCACCGTCAGTCCGTGGTCGTGGCGCAGGCGTTCTGCTGCCATTTCCGCATCGGGCTGACAGCCATAGGCGATGGCCTGGGCGCGTGCGACCAGCTTGTCGGCTCGCTGGCGCTCACGGGAGCGCTCGCGCAGGGCGGTGGCGACCTTGGTTCTCAGCAGGTCGCTTGAAAGGTCTGCTCACCATCGAATCCCTGATAGGCAATCACCGTCGGCGGATCGCCCTTCTTTGCCGGCTTTTCCTCGTAGCGGCCGATGGGGCTGTACTCCTTGGCGATCAACTTCAAAACAAAAGACCCCTGGGCTCACGCCCAGGGGTCTTTTGTTTTGAAACTGGTGGCTCTGACCGGAATCGAACCGGCGATGCGGGCGCGGCGCTCCGCCGCGAGGACTCCACGGGCGTGGAGTCCGACCGCCCTCGCCCCGAGCACGGCAAAGCCGCGCGCAGGCCTGGCCGAGTCTCCGTCAGCGCCCCCATTTCAAAACAAAAGACCCCTGGGCTCACGCCCAGGGGTCTTTTGTTTTGAAACTGGTGGCTCTGACCGGAATCGAACCAGTGACACATGGATTTTCAATCCACCGCTCTACCAGCTGAGCTACAGAGCCACAACATATGCTTCAAAGAGGTGTGAAAAGATAGCCAACGGAAAAAAAGCGCAAGACCCCGACTTATGATCTCTTGGACTCGCGACCCACTTCAGCCCGTGGCCTCAGGTTTCGACTTCCGCAAAACGAATACGCCCGTTGGCGAGGACGGTAGTGCCGTTGGCGGTGCATTCGCGACAGATACCGTAGAGCTCCAAGCGGTGCTGAACGAGGTGAAAACCATGTTCAGCGGCGACTTTCTCCTGTAGATCTTCGATCTCCTGGAGTTCGAATTCCTGGATTTTGTTGCACGACATGCAGACCAGATGGTCGTGGTGGTGCTTGTGCAGACTGGGCTCGAAAATCGCGCTGCTTTCACCGAAATGGCGCTTGGTGGCGACATTGATCTCGACCAGCATGTTGATCGTGCGGTAGACCGTCGCCGCACTCACCGTCGCGTCGAGCACCCGCACGCGGCGGTGCAGTTCCTCGACGGTGACGTGGTCGTCGGAACCCATGAAGGTCTCGACGATGACCTGACGCTGATTGGTCCAGCGTACTCCTCGACGGCGGGCTTCTTCGCGCACCTGCTGAATCACGGCTGCCATCTCGACCATAGGAAAGCTAAGCTATGAGGGACCCCCTAGGGACAAGGACTGATCCCGCCACACGCTGGCGCGACGCGTGCTATTCACAGGAAGACAACCGTACCCCGATTTGCTGCATGGGACTGGCAGGCCTTCCAGCCGGGCCTAGCCTCAGATGCCGAACCTGACACCCTTTCTTCACAACCCAAGGATCCCGCATGTCCATTAAGCCCGTCCGCGTAGCCGTCACCGGTGCCGCCGGTCAGATCTGCTACAGCCTCCTGCCGCGCATCGCTTCGGGCGAAATGTTCGGCAAGCAGGTCCCCGTCATCCTGCAGCTGCTTGAAGTGCCCGTCGAAAAGGCCCAGGCCGCCCTCAAGGGCGTGGCCATGGAACTCGACGATTGCGCCTTCCCCCTGCTCCAGGACATCATCTGCACCGACAAGGCCGACGTCGCCTTCAAGGATGCGAACTGGTGCCTACTGGTCGGCTCGAAGCCGCGTCTGCCGGGCATGGAACGCGCCGACCTGCTCAAGGACAACGGCAAGATCTTCATCGGCCAGGGCCAGAGCATCGATGCCAACGCCGCCGATGATTGCCGCGTGGCGGTGGTCGGGAATCCCTGCAACACCAACTGCATGATCGCCGCCAAGCAGGCTAAGCGCCTAGGCAAAGACCGCTTCACGGCGATGACCCGCCTTGATCAGAACCGCGCCTTCACCCAGATCGCCAAGAAGGCCGGCGTGCCGTTGACGGCGGTGCACGACCTGGTGATCTACGGTAACCATTCGCCAACGATGTTCTCGGATTTCTTCAACGGCAGGATCGATGGCCGCCTGATCACCGAGGTCATCACCGATCACACCTGGCTCAAAGAAACCCTGCTGCCCACCGTCGGCAAGCGCGGCGCGGCGATCCTCGAAGCCCGTGGCGTCTCCAGCGCCGGCTCGGCCGCCAATGCCTTGATCGATCACGTTAAAGCCCTGTGCACCGTCGGCACCACCCTGCATTCGCTGGCGGTCTATCAGGATGGCCAGACCTATGGCTTCCCCGAAGGCATCTGGGCGAGCGTGCCGGTGCGCACCACGGCCTATGGCACCTACACCATCGATCGCAGCTTCCAGCACAACGATTTCGCCAAGAGTAAGATCAAGGCCTCCAGCGATGAACTCGCCGGCGAACGCGATCTGATCAAAGATCTGCTGTAATTTTCCGACTGGTCTCTGGCCCCTGGTCTCTGGACCCTGGTCTCTGGCCGACGTCGTCCCACACCCCGCCGATATACGCCGGCGGGGTGTCTTTTGAACTGCTCAGGCCGATATCGGCTTGCTGCCAAGCGTGCCGATGACGCCCAGCACCAGGGCCGCCGCCAGACCCGTGAACACCAGCGGTCCCCACCAGGTCAGCAAACCGCCGCACACGGCATTGCCGGCCAGCACCGCGCCAGCGGTGATCAAGGCCAGGGCGCCGAAGGTCACCGCCCGTTCGCTACGTGGGGCGAGCATCGCTAGCCAGGTCTTCTCGGCGCCCTCGGTGAGCCCGGCGCAGATGCCGAAAGCCACCCCCGCAGCCACCAGGCCCCAACCGCTGGTCGAGGCCAAAACGACGAAGACCCCGGCTTGCAACAGCCACGCACCACGCAGCAATCGCGCCGGCCCAAGACGCGCGGTGAGCACGCCAGCCACGGCCGCGGCCGCGGCCTGCACCATGCCGAGGATCGCCCAGCCCAGGCACACCTGCCACAACGGCCAGGCGGCGGCACCGTGCGCGCCCGACATGCCCGCGACGTAGGCGAGAATCAGCAACGGCGAGACCTTCGCCGCCAAGGAAGCGCAACCGATCGCCAGCAGTGGCCGGTGCACCAAGGGCGATGATGGCCACCAGCCGACGGTCGCCGACGGTTTCGCCGCGCCTATGTCGGTGCCGACCTCAGCCCGTGGGGCCTCGCGCAATCCACGGCACAGCCAGGTCACCCACACGGTCACCAAGACCAAGCCGCAGACCACCCAACCAAGCCAGGCTTCGAACCACAACGCCACCGCCGCCGCCGCCAAGCCACCGAGGGTGGCGCCGAGGTGATCCATCACCCGCATGCGCGCGAAGGCCTTGGCGCGGGTGCGATCATCGGTCCAGTCGGCGATGAAGGCATCGACAGCACTGCCGCGCACGCCCTTGCCGACGCGATCGCCGATGCGACAGGCGACGATCCACCACGGCCACGCCAGCAGTATGCCGATGCCGATCAGCGGCCGGGCCACGGCATTGATGTGGTAGCCGGCGGCAACCCACGGCACGCGTCGGCCGCTGCGATCACTGGCCCGGCCGGTGACCAGCTTGAGGACCTGGCCGATGGCGTCGGCAGCCCCTTCCATGATTCCCAGCCAGACCACGCCAACGCCAGCCGGTAACAGCGGCGAGATGAAATCGAGGGTGAAGTCATTGGCGAAGTGCAACCACGCCACGCGCGATACCTGGGCGGCTTCGGTGGTCTGGCTCAGGGTCTTGGTCATGGAATTCCGCGCAGTGGGGCCGCCGACGGATCCAGGCGCCACACCGGACAACCATGCAGGGCAAGCGACTGCCAATGCCGTTCACGACTCCATACCACGCCATCGAGACGTTCGGCCACCGCCCACACCAGGGTCGACCAGGCCGAGACCGGGACCTGGATCTCGCGCATGCGCCTAGTGATGCTCGCTGCCCGTTCGTGGTCACGTGGCAGCAAAGGTAGATCGGGGAAAGCCGACAGCACCCACGCCAGACGCATGAACTGCCGCTCATCGCGGACCCGCGCCAGCAACGCCTGGCGTACCCACCCGATGAGGAACACGCGTCGGTCGCGTACCGCCTGGGCGTACGCATGGACCACTCCGGGATCGGGATCCTGGCGACTGAAGGCCTTCCACCAGATGTCGACATCGGGCAGGACCGGCTGCAAGATGGTGGCGACACTGAGATGAGGGCTCATCGCGATTCACCGCTCGCGGGCGACACCGAGCCGCCGTGCTGGAAGTCGATGGTGCCAAGAAAGTCGAGCGCCTTTAATTGCTTGCGGTAGGCAATCGCCTCTTGCACGGAAGCATCGACGGCCTCGCGTTTACTGCGGAATCGCCCGAGTTTCATCAGCTCTTCGATGGCGGCGATGTCGACGTCGAGATTGGTGGCCATGGCCTGAGCATTGCCGGACTCGCACTCGCACAAGTCATTGTGCGAGTGCGACCCGGCCAGGGCTGGTCGGATTGCCGGGCAGCGCCCTCGAACCACGTTATTATCCATGAGCAATGCTTTCGCTAATCCGGCGCATCTTGAGGTCCTTGAAAGCCAATATGCCAAGTGGCAACAGGATCCCCATTCCGTCGATCATGACTGGCAACTTTTCTTCCAGGGCTTCGACCTTGGCTTCGCCCGTCCGCAACCCGACGAGGCCGGCAGCACCGGCACCGTCCCTGGCACCGACACGCATCCCAAGAACCCCGGTCGCTCGGAACAGGAACGCTGCGAGTACCTGGTCGCCAGCTACCGCGCCGTTGGTCACACCATCTGCACCCTCGATCCGCTCGGCTTCAACAACCAAGCGGAAAACCCCGCTTTGGCCCTTGAAACGTTCGGGCTCACCGAAAGCGATCTCGATAACGAATTCGCGATCAACAATCTCCCCGGCATCGAGGGCTCACGCGCCTCGCTGCGGACCATCATCGATCACCTGCGCAAGACCTACTGCGGGAAGATCGGTACCGAGTACATGCACATCCAAGATCGCGAGCGCCGTCTATGGGTGCGCAACGCGATCGAAAAGGGCCACAACCAGCCGCAGCTGACCAGCGACGAGAAGCGCCGCGTGCTAATGAAGCTCAACCAGGCCGAGACCCTGGAGCATTTCATCCACACCAAGTTCCTCGGTCAGAAGCGCTTTTCGCTCGAAGGCGGCGAGGCCCTGATGCCCGCGCTGGACGCGATCATCGAAGAATGCCCGGCCCTCGGCATCAAGGAAATCGTGCTCGGTATGGCCCATCGCGGCCGTCTCAACGTGCTCTGCAACACCTTGAACAAGAGCTACGAGGAAGTCTTCACCGAGTTCGAAGGCAACTACGACCTCCGCGAACTGCAAGGTGACGGCGACGTCAA
>JBILBP010000009.1:0-21943 GCA_044353645.1 Planctomycetota bacterium
GCCGCCGCCGCTGCCGCCGTCGCCGCCAGCGCCTCCATGGGTCAGGCCGCTGCCGCCAAGACCGCGGCCGGTTTCGATCTCGCCAAGGCTACCCTTCCGGAAGCCAAGGCCGGCCAGGAAAAGGCCGAGGCCGCCAAGAAGGCCGCCGATCTCGACGAGAACACCGCTACTGCCAAGGCCAAGGAAGCCAGCGACGCCAGCAATGCCGCCAAGGCCAAGGCTGACGCCATCGCCAAGAAGCGCGCTGAAGAAGCCGCCGCCACGGCCAAGCTCGCCGAAGAAGCAGCGGCTCGTGAAGCGGCTGCCAAGACTGCCGCGGCTGCCGCTGCCGTTGCCGCCGCGGCCGTCGCCGCCAACGAACTCGCCGCTCAGAAGGCCGCCGAAGAAGCCGCTGCCCTTGCCGCCCAGAAGGCCGCCGAAGAAGCTGCCGCCAAGAGGGCTGCCGATGCCGCTATAGCCAAGAAGGCTGCCGATGAAGCCGCAGCCGCGGAAGCTGCTAGGCAGGCCGCGTTGTCGGATGCCGAGCGCCAAGCCGCGGCCAAGAAGGCTGCCGATGAAGCTGCTGCCGCGGCTGCTGCCGAAAAAGCTGCCGCCGAAAAAGCCGCCGCCGCTGAAAAAGCTGCTGCCGAAAAGGCCGCTGCCGCCGCGGCGAAAGCCGCTAAGCCGGCCGCCGATCCCTACATCGAAGATCGTGCCGCTGAAAAGACCTTCAGCTACGGCGGTAAGTACTCCGTACCGCTGGTACCGTAAGTGGTGCTAGCGCCGGCAATCCAGCCGTAAACACGCGCACGTTGCTTACATTGCCTCACGCCCCAGCGGGTGTCCGCTGGGGCTTTTTCACGGCTTTTTTTCGTGGTCGAGAAGGCCTGAAAGGTGTAGGAAAATGAGGCGTCCTAGCGGCAAGGAAAATCCATCATGCGTTATTCTGCTTTCGTTTGCGCTGCTGTCCTCGTGGCGGCGAGCACCGCGGTCCCGTCTTGGGCTGCCGAGCCGGTGACCACTCCCGTGCCAGCAGCTGCGAACTCGGCGGTTGCCGATATTTCCACAGCTGAGCTGACCAAGGCCATCGCCGCCAAGCAGGTCACGCTGCTCGATTGCAATGGCAGCCAATCCTTCGCTAACGGGCATATCCCCGGCGCTATCGATTTCGCGACCACCAGTAAGGAGCTCACGGCCCACCTGCCCAAGGACAAGACCGCCCTGGTCGTGGCCTATTGCGGCGGCCCCCGCTGCTCGTCCTACAAGGCTGCTACCCAAGCCGCCCAGGCGCTGGGCTATACGAATGTACGGCACTATTCCGAAGGCATCTCGGGCTGGACCAAGTCCGGCTCCACCGTCCAGAAATAACTTATCACGATATCAAAAAGCCCAGCGGAGACTCCTCCGCTGGGCTTTTTTTGGAAAAGTTTTTCGTAAAACCAATAAAAAAAACCCAGTCGGATTTTCGACTAGGTAAGCCCGGTACTGTTGTACAGGAGAGAGAATGTACCCGCAGATGATCGGCCTTAGCCGACCATCTGCGGGTCTTTCAACTCAGTTCAGCGTGAGCCGAACCCGCCGCCGCCGCGAGGGCCGCGGTCGTCACGACGAGGACCGCGATCGCCACGATCGCCGCCGCGGTCACCGCCGCCGAATCCGCCGCCGCCAGCGCCACCCGGTGGCTTCGGTTCAGCTGCGCGGACGCGCAGAGGACGGCCTTCGCAGTCGAGGCCATTGAGCGCGTTGATGGCCGAGGTGCCTTCAGCAGGCGAGCCCATGGTCACAAAACCGAAGCCGCGGCTGCGGCCCGTTTCGCGATCCATCACGACCTTGGCGCGTGCGACCTTGCCGTGCGTCGCAAAGAGTTGAGTCAGCCCGTCGTCGTTGATCGACCAGGGCAAGTTACCGACATAGAGTTCCACAGAGACCTCGAACGGGGCGATTAACCGCCCCCTAACTGATAGCTCACCACAGCGTGGACCGCAGTGAACGTCTTTGATGACCGGAGCGGATGCTCCGGGCGGCTGGGCGTAGCCGCCGACGGTGATCGCTTAAGCCGCGATCGCCAGGGAAGCATAGCAAGACTTTTCCAATTACCACTACCAACCGGGGTTGCTTGCCCGGCGCGTCCGCGCACCACAGTGTTACGGACCCGTAAGCCCCTGACCGAAGGACCCCCCGTGGGTGAATTGCACGAGCGTTTAAGCGCCATCGAGAAGAAGATCGGCGAATTTTCCAAAGTCGTCGATATTCCGCTCAAAGAGCAGCAGATCTCGCGACTGGAATCGCGCATGGCCGAGGGCGATTTCTGGACCGACCAGGCACGCGCCCAGGCCCAGGTCGGCGAGCTCAAGAGCATCAAGGGCATCGTTGAGCCCTGGCGGACGCTCGCGGGCGCCGCCCGCGATGCCCGCGAACTCTGCGAAATGGCGGAAAACGACGGGGATGTCGGTACGCTCACGGACCTCGATGGCGAGCACGCGCGGCTCGTCGAAGCCTACGATCAGCTCGAGCTGACCCTCGCGCTATCGGGAAAATACGACAGCGCCGACGTCTACCTGTCGATCAAGCCCGGTGCCGGCGGTACCGAAAGCTGCGATTGGGGCGAGATCCTCTTCCGCATGTACAGCGCCTTCTGTCAGAAGAAGGGCTGGACCTTTGACGTCCTCGACATGCTGCCCGGTGAAATCGCTGGCTTGAAAGCCTGTTCGGTGCGCATTTCCGGCGAAAACGTCTATGGCTACCTGAAGGCCGAGATGGGCACCCATCGTCTGGTGCGCATCTCTCCATTCGACAGCAATGCCCGCCGTCAGACCAGCTTCGCGGCGATTGAAATCACCCCGGAAATGGCCGATGTCGCCGAGGTCAAACTCGATGACAAGGAACTGCGCATCGACACCTTCCGGGCCTCCGGCGCCGGCGGTCAGCACGTCAATAAAACCGATTCGGCGGTGCGCGTGACCCATATCCCGACGGGGATGTTCGTGGCCTGCCAGCTCGAACGCAGCCAGGTGCAGAACAAGGCCACCGCCATGCGCATGCTCGCGGCCAAGCTGCAGCAGGCCAAGGACACCGAACGCCTGGAAGAGCTCAAGGATTTCCGCGGCGAACGCGGGACCATCGCCTGGGGCCATCAGATCCGTTCGTACGTGATGATGCCCTATCAGATGGTCAAGGACCTGCGCACCGGCCACACTACCAGCCGGATCCAGGAAGTCCTCGATGGCGACCTGCAGCCGTTCCTGGATGCCTACTTGCGCTGGGTTCTTGCCGGCCGTCCCGATCGCAAGGCGCAAAGCGACGACTGAAAAAAGGCGCAAAGCAACGGCTGAAAACGGCGATCGTCGTATTTGTGCAGGCAGACTGCCGGCGGTATGAAAACCCCTGACTGTAGCGCCATGCTCCGCTCGCCGGCGGCAGGTCCCCCTTGCGCTGTACGTGACTGCCCGACTCTTCTCGCCAATGTTGGCTGCCGCAAACGAACGGATCAGCACCCTCCATCATCACCTGCATGGGTTGGTGCTGGCGGACTTGCACTGGCAATACAGTGGCAAGGGCACCCACAGCGAACTGCATAGCGAGGCCTGCCGCGCCCACAGCGCCCCCGGCGAGCAGCAGCTGGTCGGCGCGCAGGTGAAGATGGCCTTCGATGAGACGGCGCCGCGCAAGGCCGTGCAGCATCCGCTGATTGAGATCCTCCCCCACCTGGCCAATCGCTTCCAGCTCAACCTGCATTGCACCTGCGGCTTTCAGCGCGCCAACGCCAAACCGGGGGCGATCTGCCTGCACCTGTGGTCGTTGGCCAAGGTCATCGCCGCGCGCGTCGAGCACCGCCAATGGCACCACCTCGCCCCCCTGCGCGAGGTGCTCGGCATCAGCGCCGCCGAGGAAGCCCGAGTACTGTTCGAAGCCCTCGATCGCGACCTCGGAGTGAAGGAGCGTGAAGATGCCCAGCGCCAGGCCGACGCCGTCGCCAAGCACGTCGAACGCCGCCTGATCTGGGTGGTCAATCTCAGCGAGCACCGACCGTTGCAGCCGGCGCTGCAGCCGCGTACCAAAAGCGGCTGGGGCAAGCTGCGCCCGCTGCGCGATCTCGCGCAGGCCCTGACCGTGACGCTCACGGCCACCGATCGCCTGCTGCTTGGCTTGCTGGTTGAGGACCAGGAGCGTGCCCTGCGTTCGTTCGCGCTGTGGCGCAACCTGGTCAGCCAGCACAACCTCATGGACGAGACCGGGCAGCTGCTATCGACTACCGTTGTCGGTTTGTCGCTGACTCTCCAGGAAGATCCCGACGGTTATCGGGTACACTGTCCGCAATTCGAAAATCGCGACGAATGGACGCGGTTCTACGGCGATGACGTGGTGGTGGCCGCGAGCCCCGGCGGTCAAGGGAGCACCGCCCAGCTACTGGTGCTGGCGGCGACCTCTGGACAGACCCTGGCCTTGGCGCGGCTCCACCGCCATCCGGTGGCGATTCCGGCCGCGTTGCTCAGCGCTGGAGCGGTGGGTGCGGTCACCGCCCGCCTGGGCGTGGCCCCGCCCGGCGAGACCCGCGAGCTGCCGCCCATCATGCAGCCGGGATGTTTCCTCGAACGGCACGGGCAGACCTTGCAGGTCGAGCTACAGGTGCGCCCGCTGCTCGAAGGTCCCTGGTTTGCGCCCGGTCATGGCGTGGCCCTGGTCTCTGCCCGGCAACCGCAGTTGGGCGGCGGCGAAGCCTGGGTCCATACCCGTCGTGATCCCGTCGGTGAGCATGGCGCAGCCCGTACCCTGGCTGAGCGCCTGGGCTTGATGACGCTCGATCGCCATGAATACCGCTGGCACCTGCCCGCCGAGGCGGCCCTCGCCCTGGTCGCACGGCTGGCCGAATTCGGCATCAACGCGCATTGGCGCGGCACGGCGCTGACGGTCAGCGAGGCTGACGAAAGCTCGTTCACGTTGCGCATGCATGCCGCCGCCGGCGGTCGCGATTGGCTGGAGCTCGCTGGCGGTATCGAGGTCGATGGACACACCATCGCCCTTGCCAACTTGCTTCAGGCTCTGAAGGAGAAACGCGGTTATGTCGCGGTTTCCGCCGATCGCTTGGTGCGTCTGACCGCCGGCCTGCGACGGCGCCTCGAGCTGGTGGCAGCGGCGGCTGACGATCACGGCAAGCGCGCGGCGGTGCTGGCGGCGCCGTTGCTCGCGGAAGCGGTGCAGGACCTCGCTCCGGCGCAGGTCATCACCGACGATGCGTGGTGCGAGCTGCGCCAGCGCCTCTGCGACGCGAGCGCCGTCGATGAGGCCCTGCCCGTGGGCCTGATGGCCGAGCTCCGCCCGTATCAGCGCGACGGGTATCGCTGGCTAGCACGGCTGGCGCACTGGGGCGCAGGAGCGGTGCTCGCCGATGACATGGGCCTGGGCAAGACCCTGCAGGCGACGGCCATGCTCGTGCGCCGGGCGGTCCTCGGCCCGCAGCTGGTAGTCATGCCGACCTCGGTCGAGGGCAACTGGATCGATGAGCTAGCGCGCTTTGCGCCAGCGCTGCGGGTGCGCGTCTTCCGCGATGATCGTGATCTGGCCGCGCCGCTGGCCGGCGACCTCGTGCTCGCCAGCTATCAGCTGGCTGCCCGTGGCATCGAACGGCTCAAGCAGGTGGAGTGGGCGACGTTGGTCCTCGACGAGGCGCAGATGGTCAAGAACGCCGCCGCCAAACGCGCCACCGCCCTTGCCGAGCTGAACGTCCTGTGGCGCCTGGCGCTCACCGGCACGCCGGTGGAAAACCGGCTCGCCGAACTGTGGTCGATCGTCAACCTCGTCCTCCCCGGCCTGTTCGGCCACTGGGCGGGATTCCGTGAGCATTTTGCGCGTCCGATCGAGATCGACCACGATGTCCAGGCCAGCGAGCGCCTGCGCCTGCGCTTGGCGCCATTCATCCTGCGTCGGACCAAGGAACAGGTGGCCACCGATCTGCCGCCGATCACCGAGGTCGTACGCCGTGTCGAGCAATCGCCGGAAGAGCTGGCGCTGCTCGCTGGCGAGCGCACGCGGGCCCTCGCCGAGCTCGAGGCCGGCAAGGGCCGCGATGCGCAGGGCAACCAGCGCATGGCGATCTTCGCCGCCCTCATGCGTCTGCGCCAGCTGGCCTGCGCTCCGCAGCTGCTGATCGCGGACAGCCCGGTGCCTTCGAGCAAGCTCGCGGCGCTGCGCGAGCTGGTCACTGCCGCCCGCGCCGAAGGCCATCGCCTGCTGGTGTTCTCGCAGTTCACCAGCCTCCTCGATCTCGTCGAACGCGATTGGCGCAACACCGGCTGGGGTAACGGCTGGTCATGGCTGCGCATCGACGGCAGCACGCCGGCCCCCGAGCGGCGCGAGCGCGTGGCGCGCTTCCAGCGCGGCGAGGGCGAGGTCTTCCTGCTCTCGTTGAAAGCCGGCGGCACGGGCCTCAACCTCACCGCCGCGAGCTACGTCGTGCACCTCGATCCGTGGTGGAATCCGGCGGTCGAGGATCAGGCCAGCGATCGCGCCCATCGTCTCGGGCAGACCAAGCCGGTCACCGTCTATCGCCTGATTTCCGCGAACACCGTCGAGGAGAAGATCCTCGCCCTGCATCAGCAGAAACGCGATCTCGTCGACGCCGTGCTCGCCGGTGCCGACCGCGCGGCGCAGCTCAGCGAGGATGATCTGCTGGCCTTGCTCCACGACGGAGTGCCGGGATGAGAGTCCACGACGGGGTACCGGGATGAGAGTCGTCACGGCGTTTTGTGCCGTGATCATTTGCTCCGTTGCGACCCCGCTCGCGGCCCTGGAACAGATGAATCTGATCCTCCCCAACGATCGCTCGATGCCGATGGGCGAGACCGGCAGCATCGAGGGGTCGGCGGTGGTGGCGCGAACCACCGGAGCCTCGGCAGCGTGGTACAATCCCGCGGGGGTCGCCGGTCAGGCCACCAGCGAGGTCATGGGCTCGGCCTCGATCTACGAATACAGCCACGTCCGCGTCGACAGCGCCTTCGGCAATGACAGCCGCAAAACCGTGTCGGTGGTCCCGGGGGCCGCCGGCATCTGCGAGCCGCTGCCGGAAATGTTCGGCGGCGATGGCCAATGGGGTGTCGGGTTCGTGGTCGCGACGCCGGTCTATTGGCGGACCTCGGTCGCCCAGCAGGAAGCCGCGAAGGCCGGCGGCGAGACCATCTCGGTGGCCAATACCTATGATGCCGCGTACGAAGAGTACCTGCCGACGATTTCGCTCGGGCGGGCCTTCGGCGAACACCGCTGGGGTTTCAGCGGCGCGGCCGTGGTCCACGAGATCTCGGTGTCCAATGCCTATTCCTCGGTGGCCTTGCCGAGCGGTGTCCTGGTCAGCAATTCGACCCAGTATCATGGGCGCACGGTTCTGCTGCGCCTGGGGGCCGGCTGGCAATGGCAGCGTGACGAGATGGTCGTCGGCGCCACCGTCACCGCCCCTGGCATACGTGTCTGGCAATCGGGAGATCGCAGCGATACCCAGCTGACGAGCCATCCGCTGACCAACACGGTGACCTTCATCAGCGGCAGCACCAGTGATTACAAACTCGACCTCGACGCCCCGGCGACGGCCACCGCGGCCATCGCCCGCAGCGGGGAAAACTGGTCGCTGGAAGTCGATGCGACCCTCCAGCTGGGCTCATCGCCGCGCAATGTCTTCCCCGCTTTCCAGCGCCAGCGCACAATCGTGAGCGGGGGCCTGACCACCATCGGCACGGAGACCGTGGCGCCGGTGACCTCCAACCGCCACGCGGTGCTCAACGGCGCGGTAGGCTTTGCGCACCGCGTGAGCGATACCTGGTGGGCGCACGCCGGATTCCTCAGCGACCGCACGCCGATCGCTGACTCGCAACTTTTCTCACGCGTCGACCTGTGGACGGCGGTGGCGGGTTTGTCGGTGCGCGGCGAGCATTCGCTGATGACCGCGGGCGTGGCCTCGACCTGGAATACCAGTGGGACCTCGTCATCGGTGGATCTGCCTACGGGCAACACCGTCGAATCGGAACTGAGCATCCGCATCTGGCGCCTGATCGTCGGCACCTCGTATCGCTTCTGAGCCGACCCGCACCGCGCCCTGCTCTGCGATCATCCGAGCGCATATGATATCGCCATATGATATCGCCATAAGGCGAGGAGACCTCCAGGCCGGCATGGACTTAATGCGTAACGTGCGGGGCGGAAGCCTGATCGGGCAGGAGATAGAACACCAGGGCGAGGATCAGATAGACCGATAGCAGCTGCACGCCTTCGAGCCAGTGGGTTTCACCGTCGGCGGTGACCTGTTCGACGACCAGCACCGCGAGGACAATGGCGATGACTTCCATGGGACTGAAGACCAGGTCCAGGGGATGACCGGGATTGAAGGCGTAGCTCGCGAAGACCAGCACCGGGGCGACAAAAAGAGCGATTTGGATCGACGAGCCGATGGCCACGCCCATCGCCAGATCCATGCGGTTTTTACGCGCGACGATGATTGCGGTGCTGTGCTCGGCGGCGTTGCCGACGATGGCCACGACGACGATGCCGACGAAGATATTGCTCATGCCCAGGCTGTGGGCGGCGATCTCGACCGAGCCCACCATCCATTCGGCGACGGTGGCGATCAGGAGCGTCGCCCCCACCAGGACGCCGATCGATTTGCCGGTGCTCCACGGTGTATGGCTCCCCTTTCCATGGTCGTCATCGCTGACCGCGGCAGACTCGGCGGCAGGGCCGCAGAAGAGTTCCTTGTGGGTCTTGAGCGAGAACCACAGCGAGAGGATGTAGGTGATCATCAGCACCACGGAGATTTCCAGGGACAGATCGCGCTCGCGGAGCTCGATGCCGGCGCCGCCGACGAAGTGGAACACCGCCGGCAGGACCAGGGCCGCTGCCGCCAGGAACAGCATCGAGCTGTAACTGCGCACCGCCGGACCGCTGAATTTCAGGACGTTGAATTTGACCCCACCGGCCAAGCAGGCGGCGCCCAGGACGAGGAGGATGTTGCCGATGATCGAACCGGTGATCGAGGCCTTGACGACATCGTACATCGCCGGCCCCTTGCTCAGGGCGACCAGCGCGATGACCAGTTCGGCGGCATTGCCGAAGGTCGCGTTGAGCAATCCACCGATGCCCTCGCCGGTCTTTTCCGCGAGGTGCTCGGTGGCCTCGCCCATCCAGCCGGCGATGGGGATGATCGCCAAGCAGGAGGTGATGAAGATGGCGGTGTGGTTGCTCGTCCCATACTCGCAGTAGGCGGCGATGGGGATGAAGGCCAGCAACCAGTTGAGCGAGGGCTTGCAGAGTTGGGCCAAGGTCATGGCGTGGGTCATGGAGCGCTCCCGGCGTCCGTCAACCGTCTGGCCGACGGTCTGATCCTTGTTCCCTCGCGTTGCGGCCCACCATGCTACCCCCGCCGAGGATCCCCTGATGCCTAGTTTCACCGCCCGCGAACTTGCTTTGAACTGTGCCCGGGTCGTCGACCAGAAGGGTGGCGCTCAGGTCGTGGTCCTCCAGCAGCCGTCCTCCGCCCATTCTTTCGATTACGCGGTGCTCGTAAGCGCCTCCAGCGACCGTCTCACCAATGCCCTGGTTGAAGAAGTCTGGCACTTCTGCAAGCGCCACGGCGTGCAGCGCATGCCCGTCGAAGGCGATACCGGCTGGATGCTGATCGATTGCTTCGACGTCGTGGTCCATGCCCTCAGCGAAGAAAAGCGCGCCTTCTACCAGCTCGACACGCTCTGGCCGTTGGCCAAGAAGGTCGCCTGGGAGAAGGAAGTGAAGACCCTGCCCGATCCCGACAAGGTCCAGACCGAGCCGGTGGTTGCCGTCGCCGACGCGCCGGCGCCGAAAAAGCGCGTGTCGCGCAAGAAGCCGGCCATCGAAGCCGAACCCGCCGCGCCGAAGAAAAAGGCGGTGGCTAAAAAGGCCAAGCCTGCGCGCCGGGCGAAGCCTCAGGACGCCGGCGAGCTCTAATGTTCAAGGCCATCGGGCGGTTATTCACGCGCGTCAAGGAGGGCCTCAGCAAGACGCGCTCAGCCATCGGCGGGGCCCTGCGCAAGCTGATCGGCGCCGGTCGGACCATCGACCGTACCTTCCTCGAACAGCTCGAAGAGACCTTGCTGGCGGCGGACATCGGCGTCGGCAAGACCGAGGAGATCCTCAAGGAACTGCAGCAACGCTACAAGGCCGGGGAGATCGCCAAAGGCGAGGATCTGCTGGCCTACCTCAAGCAGACGCTGCGCGATGAGCTGAGCATTCCCGACAACGAGCTGCCGCTGGACAGCAAGCCCTACGTGGTGCTGATCGTCGGCGTCAACGGCGCGGGCAAGACCACGACCATCGCCAAGCTCGCCAAGCGCTACAAGGATCAGGGCAAGTCGGTGCTCATCGCCGCCGGCGACACTTACCGCGCGGCGGCCATCGAGCAGCTGCAAATCTGGGCTGATCGCGTCGGTGTCGACCTGATCAAGAGCCAGACCGGTGGCGATGCCGCCGCCGTGGCCTTCGACGCCGTGGCCGCGGGCATCGCCCGCGGCAGCGACCTGGTGCTGATCGACACCGCCGGCCGCCTGCACAACAAGGACCACCTCATGCGCGAGCTGGAAAAAGTCCGCCGCGTGATGCAGAAGCGCCTGCCGGAGGCTCCGCACGCGACGCTGCTGGTGCTCGATGCCACCGCCGGTCAAAACGCCGTGCAGCAGGCCAAGGTCTTCAAGGACAGCATGGGCGTGACCGGCTTGGTGCTGACCAAGCTCGACGGCACCGCCAAGGGCGGCGCGATCATCCAGGTGCGCCGCGAATTAGCCTTGCCGGTGCGCTTCATCGGCGTCGGCGAAGGCATGGACGATCTGCAGCCGTTCGATCCCGATGCCTTCGTCGAAGCCATCTTCGGCGACGCCTGATTACCACCGTCATCAAAAGCGGCTCTTCGCCCTGCCCTGTCGACAGCAGGCACTCGCGGGCCGCTCGCGACCTCGCCAACGGCTGACGCCGTTAGGACAGGGACCGTGCGCAGAGGGGTACGTGCATGCCATTGCTGAGTATGTCCCTCACTGCACCCAGCTCAGAGGTGAGGCATCCGACTGAATCGCTCCCGTTGGCGATGGGCCTGCCAGGTGCAGATATCCCACAGGTCGGCCACGGGAGCCTTGGTGTAGGGCAGGGTGTGCAGATATGGCGCCGGTCCGAATTCTGGCGTCAGGGTCGTTTCCGTAATGCCACGGTTACGCATCGCCTCCCAGCAGAGGTCCCACCACCGCTCATGGGCGGCAACCTCCTGAGCGTATTCGGGAGCACGGGGATCGGGTACCTGCGGACCCTGGTCGTACCCGACCCGGGCATGGATATGGCGGGTCCGCGAGGCTGCCAGGCGGATGATGTCCAACTGGTCGTCAAGACAGCGCTCAGCGACGCAGACCCAGTGGCTGAAATCGGCGGCCAACTCGAGTTCGGGGACGGCTTCCAAGATTTCGCGGGCGATCCAGGGGCTGTACAGGCAACGCTGACGATGCGTTTCGTGGATGACCGGAACCGGACAATCGGCGGTGATGCGCGCCGCTTCGCGATGGAAGCGGATCATGTCGGGCAGACGCCAGCAGTCGGCACCGCTATGGAAATTGATGAGCATTGGCCGCAAGGGGAGAGCGGCAGTCAGCTTGGCGCGCAATGATGCCAAGTGCTCCTCCACCGAACGATTGCGCTCCCATTGGCAGGTGAAGTCCTGGACCACCAGTCCTAGGGCATGGCGTTGCCGTTCGACTTCGAATCGTGCGAGAGTCGCTGCGTCATAAAAGCAAATCGGGGTTTCGATGGCGTCGAAACCGAGCGCTTTGATTCTGGGGAAGACGGCCTCGAAGGGTTCGCTGACGCCCCAGAGATGACGGACGAGAGTAAGATTCATAGTTGACCATGATTGACTTCGAACAGGCCTTGTCGAGTAGGTTGGCGATCCCGCGGATGCCGATCCTGTCCATATCGGGATCGCAATCGTCGATGATCACGTACCGGGAATATCCTTAGGCTGAACCTTTCCGTTACGCGCGCAGGACCTTGAATCCCTGGCACCAGCCCCGGCGAGACTTGCGGAGGACACTCGTGAGCTGCGGCTCGCCTGCGGCGTGCGGCGAGCGGGGTTGCATGAAGCTCGAAATGGCGCTGCCATTCCATCGCCTCATGCGCCTTGCCGCTAGACCACACCTGCGATTTGTGGGATCAGCTGAGCACTTCCAACGCCCCAGAGAAGATGCGGCGGCCCAGCCCGGGCAGCGAGCCCTGATGGGGTGAATCGGCAAGGTCATGACAACAGCGATTTCGAATCCGCTGAGCCACTGCTGGGTGAGCGCCGCGTCGTCACTGGCCACCCACGTCGGAGGATCGAGGCCCCAGCAACCAGAGACTGCAAGCCGAATTTTGCCAAACCCACGGCCACCATCCTATCCATGCCAGCTGAACGCGGAATGACAAGGGTCACGGCCGGAAACGGCATCGAGGGCGTGACGGCAACGACCGACGTCCCGTTGATAGCGCTGTGTATCGCCCTGATGGGCATATCGAAGCCGGAGGAGCCTGCATTGCGGATTTGTGATCTTATCGACGAAGCCCTGGTAGTTCCAATCATGACCATGAATAAAGCGCTATCGGCTACCGAGACGATCCACATCCTACCCGGAGAACGCTGGTGGGGCGGCTGCGTTGATGACGGTTATCAGATGCCTTTTAGCCCTGGATTCCGCCGCGATCTGCTGACCCAGCAAAACAACCAGGTCATGCCGCTGCTGGTCTCCAGCCATGGACGCTACATTTGGAGCGAGACGATCTTCCAGTTTGCGGTCGATGACCAATTACTGTCCGTAACCGGGGGTGAGCCCCGACTGGCGACACCGGGTGGGGGCCTTCGTGGCGCCGTGCTGGGAGCCGGCAGAGACCATTTCGCCCCCAGCGGAAAGATGCCCCACCCACTGCTGTTCTCACGGCCCCAGTACAATACCTGGATCGAGTTACAGTATGAGCAGTCGCAGGTCGGCGTCCTGGCCTACGCTGAGCGTCTGATCGCCGAGGGCTACCCGCCCGGCGTGCTGATGATCGACGATACCTGGCAGCAGGACTACGGTCAGTGGAAATTCGATCGCGAACGATTCCCGGATCCCAAGGCGATGGTCGATCGCCTGCATGCGATGGGATTCCTGGTCATGCTCTGGCTCAGCCCTCAGATTTCAGCGGATGGGCGGCTATACCTGGACCTCCGCGATCAGGGGCTGCTCGTCCGCGATGCCGCCGGCCTACCGGCCATCCGCGCCTGGTGGAACGGCCACAGTGCGGTCCTCGACATGACCAACCCAGCAGCCATCGCCTGGCTGGCAGATCGCCTGCACACCCTGGAGCAGTCTACCGGCGTTGATGGCTGGAAGTTCGATGCCGGCGATTTTAGCCACTACCGCGATGACGATCAGATCCATGTCCGAGGTCCGGCAACCAGCCAAACCCAGGCCTGGGCGGCCTTCGCGGAACGCTGGCCGCTCAACGAGCTGCGCGCCTGCTGGCAGATGGGCAACCGGCCTCTGGTGCAGCGGTTGTGCGACAAGCTCCATAGCTGGGCGCCGTTGGGTGGCATCGCCGGCTGCGTGCCCAACACCCTGGCCCTGAGTTTGCTGGGACATCCGTTCTCCTGCCCGGACCTGATCGGCGGCGGCGAATACCTGAGCTTCAATAAAAATCGGGACACCCTCGATGGCGAGTTGTTCGTGCGCCATGCCCAGCTGAGTGCCTTGCTGCCGATGCAGCAATTCAGTGCCGCGCCCTGGCGCTTCCTGACGCCCGCGCATGCCGCCTTGTGCCGCGAGGCCGCGTTGCTGCATGCCGAGTATGGCGAACGCATCGTCGCCCTGGCCGAGGCCGCCGCGCGCACCGGAGAGCCCATCGTTCGCCCCCTGGCCTGGCACTGGGACGATCCCGCCGCCTGGACGGTGAACGATCAGTTCCTGTTGGGGCCAGACCTGCTGGTGGCGCCAGTGGTGACCAAGGGTGCCACCAGCCGTCAGGTCGTGCTGCCACCAGGGCGCTGGCGCGAGGCCGGCGGTCAGGTGATGGAAGGTCCGGCGACGGTGACCGTGGCGGCACCATTGCACCACCTGCCGCGCTTCGAGCGGCTCGCCTGACCTCCGGCGCTGCGCAGGACCCCCGGGGTCTGACCGTAACGTGCCGTGAACGCACGCAGGAACTGCGGCACCGAACGGTAGCCCACCTGACTGGCGACCAGGCGCACCTGCGCGTCGGGAGCCATCAGCAGTTGCCGAGCCAGTTCCAACCGGCGGTGGCGTAGCCAGGTGGCCGGGGGGATGCCCAAGGCATCACGGAACGATCGACCGAGCTGCCCCCGGCTGATCCCCAATTGCGATGCGGCATCCTCTAGGGTATATGCGCTGTTCGGATGCCGTTCGAAAAGGGCGATGGCTTTGCGCGCGATCCCGCCTTCCTGGGTGTCGCGGGTATGAGCGATGGACGCCAGGATGGTACCCGCCACCCGCGAAGAGACACCGACGTCCCACACCGCATGGTGAGTCCCCTGGCGATCCGCGAGGTGGGTGAGGATATCCAGCAGGTCGCCAGAGGTCGAGGTATACACGTGTCCATGGCGAGCGATGAGGTGGCCGAGGGCCGCCAGGGCCATCTCACCTCCCAGTTCGGCATAGGCCGCATGCCAGGGGGAGTCCCCCTCGTGTAGGCCATATTCAAGCGGATCGAGGCCCGTGCGCATCAGCATCACTTGACCTGGGTGGATCAGGATTTCACGGCCTTGCACCTGCATCCTGCCGATTCCCCGGATGCCGATTTTGACCACGGCCAGTCCCGGAGGCCGCTGGATCGGGGTGCACCAATACGCCCCGGTCCGACCGACGCCGACCGACGCCTGGCAGAGCCGTGGCCATTCCGGTAGCGGGTCGAGGGTGTCGATCATCAGACTGTTGATCTGGATATGATCCTGGGCCATGACCGTGGATATTGTCGACCGTGAGCCGCCCGGAACCAGGACGCAGGTGTCGCCCGGGCGGGTGATTGATGCATGGCCAAAAAATAGCGCAGCTGCGGCCTCGCGACGGCGTGGACGGACGTCGACTGACATTGGTATTTCAGCGCCCCGTTCGCCTATCCGTTGGACGATGAAAAAAAATTTAAACACCACCTCTGATGTCGTTAAAGATTTACCAAAACTGGGATTATTGAAGACAGACCCTTGCAAGGTCCCGGCGCAGCTTGGTTTTCACGGATAAGAGAGATCAACGATTGCTGAAACGTGATGTATCGCTGCACCTGGGGTTCCGTTAGTAAATGGCTATGACCAACACCCTCTCCCGTGTTTTTTCACGCCCTCTGGCTGGCCTTGGCCTGGTCCTCGCACTGAGTGCGGGACTCCCTTTGGCAGGTGCGGAAACCCTCCTTCTCCAACATCCCCTCACGGGCTTCGAGAAAGCGATAGCCAACGGTTGCGACAAGTCTCTGGTTGCGGCCCCAGACCGGGGCGGCCAAGCCCTGCATCTCGCCGTGGTCACCAAGCCCACAGAAGGATGGATGTCCCATGTCTTCATCTACGGTCTGGATTCCGGGATCGTCACCGGCGACAAGGTCGTAGTCACGTTCTGGGTGCGCACGGTCTCCGGTGGCGAGAATGGCCAGGGCGCTCTCAAGGTCGAATTGGGTCAGAAGGAGAAGCCCTTCACCTCGGTCATCGCCAAGTTCGTAATGCCCACTGAGCAATGGACCAAGCACACCATAGAAGGTGTCGCAGCGTTTGACCTGGCCGCCGACAAGGCGCGCTTCGGAATCTGCGCCGGCTACCGCGAACAGGTGGTCGAGATTGCTGACATCGAGGTCAAGAATCTGGGTCATTGATCCCGGCCACCCAAAAAATGCACTTCCTGACGCCCTGCGAAACCATGGTGTCAGGCGATTATAAGCTTTCCTAAGGTCATCGTCATGTCTGCCAGCCTTCCGCCCTTTTGTGAACCGGGCTTGCCACGTGGGGGATTCACCCTGATCGAACTGCTGGTGGTGATCTCGATCATCGCCATCCTGGCCTCGCTGCTGATGCCGGCCATCGGCATGGTCAAGGCCAGCGCCAATGCTAGCCGGTGTCTCAGCAGCCAGCGGCAGGTGGTCGTGGGGTGCATCGGGTATAGCACCGATAACGAAGGTGTACTGCCGGCGCTCCATCTGACGAATTCGCCGATCGCGAAATTCTGGTCGAATCTGGTTCTCGAGGATTACCTTGAGGCGCAAAAACACGACCAGAATCATACGAATTTCAGCGGAACCGTGCTCCAGGGATGCGCTCAGTGGAAGCGTGGCCGGGTACCAAACCCAAACGTCAAACCCGAATGGGAATCGGCGTTTGGGATGAGCAAGTATCCCTTCTGGAAAAAAGGTTCCCCCTCCGATCTACGCAACAGTGATTATGTGACATCTCCACTAAAAACTGTTGGTCCAATCTACCTGAATCAGATCACCAAGCAAAGTAGTCGATTATTCCTGGCGGATGCCCTCAATAGTACCAGTGTTGGAGCTGTCATTGATACATCCACGTATCTAATCAATGCAACCGACAAGGAAGTGAAAGAGGGGGCTAGCAATTCTATTAATCTGAAAAGCTGGCATGGTCTGGGAAAACTAGTGACGATCACGATGTACGATGGCCACGGCGAGAAGCGCGATATCACGACTGCGGCGGCGGCGATCTCTAACCCTCAGTGATCACGCCAGCCCAGAGGCGCCCAACCAGCACGTTTCCGGTGGGTATCGTTACGCTGTAGCGGCCGAGGCGCGTAAGGCATATCCCTGGGACCTTGCGCGACCATGGTGCCGTGGGGTATATTAGGCTTGCGAGGGCTTCCTCATGCCTGCCTACGATCAGCGCTTTTGTATGCTGAATTTGTCACGTAGCGGATTCACCCTGATCGAACTGCTGGTGGTGATCTCGATCATCGCCATCCTGGCGGCGTTACTGATGCCGGCGATTGGCATGGTCAAAGCCAGCGCCAGTGCCAGCAAGTGCCTTAGCAGCCAGCGGCAGACGGCCATGGGGTGCATCGCTTATAGTACCGATAACGAAGGCGTGTTGCCGGCGCTCTGGCTATCGCAACCACCCGTGAAACCGATCTCGATATACTGGTCGAATCTACTCCTTGAAGATTACCTGGAGGCCCGAAAGTTCGACGCAAATCGGGCAAATTTCAGCGGAACAGTCCTCCAGGGATGCGCGGAATGGAAACGTGGCAGGCTACCATCTACCCTTGGCGTCAAACCCGAATGGGAATCGGCGTTCGCGATGAGCAAGTATCCCTTCTGTGAAGGTAGTTTCATTGATCGACACAGCAGTTATCCGCCGACAGGCGTTAATTACGAAGCAATCTACCTGAATAAGATTACCAAGCAAAGCAGCCGATTATTGCTAGCCGATGCGCTCAACAGAACAGGTACCTACGCTGGTCAATCCACATATTTAATCAATGCGACCGTAGGCGTGGTCATCGAGACCAACAACAATACCAATCTCAAAAGCTGGCATTCCCTCGGCAAACTGGTGACGATCACGATGTACGATGGCCACGGCGAGAAACGCGATATCACGACCGCGGCGGCGGCGATCTCTAACCCCCAGTGATCACGCCAGCCCAGAGGCGCCCCACCAGCCGTATGACGATCTGAGCAGCGCACAGATCGCCCTGCTCAAGCGGTTGGGCCGCCCCGACGAAGCCCGCGCCTGACCGCCCGCCGCTTGCGCCCCCTGGGCGCTGATATCCAGCTCAAGAAGCTGGAGCTTTGATCCCGGCCTCACCCAAGGCATAGCTCTGACTCCTTGCGCGACCCTGGTGCCGTGTGGTATACTCAGATTGCGAGGGCTTCGTCATGCCTGCCTACGATCCGCGCCTTGGTGAACCGGACTTGCCACGTTGGGGATTCTCCCTCACCGAACTGCTGGCGGTGATCTCGTTCATCGCCATCTTGATAGCGATACTGATGCCGGCGATTGCTACGGTCAAGGCCAGCGCCAGCAGCCTGCGCTGCCTCAGCAGTCAGCGCCAGGCAGCCCTGGGGTGCATCGCTTATAGTCGTGATAACGGAGGCGTGCTGCCGGCGCTCAGGACGACGAAAACTGCGGATCCGATCCAAACATTCTGGTCGACTCTGATCCTTTTCGATTACCTCGAGGCACGCAAACACGACGCCAGTCGTCCAAATTTAAAGGCAACCGTCCTTCAGGGATGCTCGCAATGGGATAAGGGCAGAAAGAAATCTTCGCTTCCCGACTTGGAAGCGGCGTTCGGGATGAGCATCTATCCCTTCTTGGAAGATAATAAACTTACCGATCTGCGGCATAGCAATTATAATGGATCAAACCCTCAAAAAATTTACCTGCGGCAAATTACCAAGCACAGCAGCCGACTCATGCTGGCGGATGCCCTCAACAAAACGACCGACCCCAACACGAACAATACCTCCACGTATTTAATCAGTGCAAAAACACTCCCATTAACAGAGACCAATAACAATATCAATCTAAAAAGCTGGCATCCTCTCGGGAACCTGGTGACGATCACGATGTACGATGGCCACGGCGAGAAGCGCAGCGTTACTACGGCGGCGACGGCGATCATTAACCCCCAGTGATCAAGTCAGCCCAGAGGCGCCCCACGAGCAGCTATTCGGTGACTATCGTCGAGCGGTGGTGCGCTGCGCTCGCAGCCGCAACGCAGATGCAAAAATGTGCTTTTTCCAGGGGCCACACGGATCACCGTGGCAATCGCCAGGCTACGGAGCAAGTGGTCCTGGATCGGTCAACGCCGGCGGTGATCCCGAGGCGGGCAGCCATGGTGGGCGCGGAACCGGCGGCTGAAATAGGCGGGGTCCTGATAGCCGAGGTGGTGGGCAATGGTGGCGATGTCCTCGCCGCTGTTGGCGAGGAGCCAGGCGGCCCGCTCCATACGCAAGCGCACGAGATGGTCGATCGGACCATGGCCGATGGCGGCGGTGAACCGGGCGGCGAATTGAGAGGGCGAGCAACCGACCACTCGGGCTAGACCGGATACGCTGTGCGGGCGGTCGAGACTTTCATGCATGATGCGGATGGCCTGGGTCACCAGGGGATCTCCTTCCTCGCCGGCGGGCACCGCCAGATCCTGCAAATGCCCGAGGATCATCCAGGCGATCGTGGTAGTCGCCGCCAGTCGCCGCGGAGCGACGCCGTGCTCCAGCTCGGCGAGCCCTCGGCCGATCAAGCGGACCATCGGCTTGGGATCCGGCAACGCATAGACTCCGGCGGCCAGCCACCCCCCCCGACCCTGGAGGATCGGCACTTGGCATCCGCTCAGATGCAGCCACCACAGCGACCAAGGGTCGCTGGCGGCGGCCCCATAGGCATGGGCCTGGCCTGCCGGCAGGATGACGACCATGCCAGGACCAACTTGCATGGTTTCGCTGCCGATCCGGCACCAGCCGTGGCCCTGGGCGCAGGCCAGCAGGAGCAGCTCATTACAGCCCTCGGGCCGTTCTCGACGGTGACCGCTGGCCTTGGGGAAATAACCGATGTCGGTGACCAGTAATTGCCCGGTCCATGGTGCTGCCAGGGCTACGGTGCGCTCGGCCTGGGGAAGATTGGCCATCCGATAGCCGGGCGGCGGAAGGACGTCGATCATGGGTGGAGGCTTCGCGAAGGTCAGAGGATTGTCCAAGTTGGATGAGAATCGTGCATGGTCAACCCGAGGGCAAAACGTAGGGTAGACACATGACGACCACCGCACCCCTGGGCCACGCCACTCTCAGCCATGCCACTCTCAGCCACGCCACTGTGAGCCGTCCCGTCCCCGCCAACCCCTTTCCGGCACCCCTGGACCTGCCCGCCGGCGAACTGCGGGTGTGGCAGCAAGAGATCGTCCTGCCGACGTATCCGACCGGTGAAGCCGAGACCCTGCCGGTATTCTTCGAGCGCCGGGTCTACCAGGGCTCCAATGGTAAAGTCTATCCCTTGCCCGCGATCGAATCCGTCGGCGATGTGGCAATGCCCCGGGCGTGGCAGGCGGTGATCATCGAGAACGCTTGGCTGCAGGTCATCCTCTTGCCGGAGATCGGCGGGCGCATCCACCGGGTCTACGACAAGACCATCGGCTACGACGTCTTCTATCGCCAGGACGTGATCAAGCCGGCGTTGGTCGGCTTGGCCGGACCGTGGGCCAGCGGTGGGGTGGAATTCAACTGGCCCCAGCACCACCGGCCGTCGACCTGGATGCCCACCGACGTGGCCATCGAGCGCGAAGCCGATGGCGCGGTCACCGTCTGGCTCGGCGAGCACGAACCGATGGATCGCATGCAGGGCATGCACGGCATCCGTCTGCGGCCCGACAGCGTCCTGATCGAGAGCCGGGCGCGGATCGTCAACCGCACGCCGTTCACCCGCACGTTTCTGTGGTGGGCCAATGTCGCGGCCGAGGTCCACGACCAGTACCAGTCGTTCTTCCCCGCTGATGTGCGCTGGGTGGCGGACCACGCCGTGCGCGCCACGTCCACCTTCCCCGTTGCCACCGGCACGTACTACGGCGTCGACTATGGCGCCCGCGCGGGTGCGAATGACCTCTCGTGGTATCGCAATATCCCGGTGCCTACCAGCTACATGGTGCGCGAGACGAGCTTTGATTTCTTCGGCGGCTACGATCACCGCGCCGGTGGCGGCTTCGTGCACATCGCCGACCGCCACATCGCCCCGGGCAAGAAGCAGTGGACCTGGGGCAACCATCCCTTCGGTCATGCCTGGGATCGGGAACTGACCGATCACGGCGGGCCCTACATCGAACTGATGGCCGGCGTCTACACCGACAACCAACCGGACTTCACCTACCTGGCGCCCTATGAGACGCGGACGTTCAGCCAGTGCTGGTGGCCGTTCCAGGCCCTCGGTCCCGTGCAGCAGGCCGACCGCGACCTGGCCTTGCGCTGCACCGCTGAAGACCGCCGCCTGACCCTGGGCGTGGCCGCCGCCGGCGACCATGGACCCCTGCGCCTGCGTCTCCACGCGGCTGGCGGGGTGCTGGCCGATCTGGACGTGGTCGCCGCTCCGGGTCGGCCATGGACGGGCACGGTCGATCTACCGGCGGGCCTGACGTTGCCCGAGGTCGAGGTGACGGTCACGGGCGCAAAAGTGGCCCTCGCCTACCGTGCCCCGACGCCCGTGGGCGAGGTCGTGGTACCCCCGCCCGCGAGCGAGCCACCGGCGCCCGCGACCATCGCCAGCCAGGAGGAACTGTTCCTCACCGGCGAGCACCTCGAGCAGTATCGCCATCCGACGCGCTCCCCGGAAACCTATTGGCAAGAGGCCCTGCGCCGCGACCCCGGCGACGCCCGCTGCAACATCGCTCTCGCCCACCGCTGGCTGAAGCGCGGCCGGGCGGCTGACGCGGTACCGCTGCTGCGCGCCGCCATCGCCCGCCTGACCGGGCGCCATCCCAATCCGGTGGATGGCGAGGCGCATTACCTGCTTGGTCTGGCCCTCGAAACCCTCGGCCACGATGACGAAGCCTGGGCCGCTCACGCCAAGGCGACCTGGAATGCCGCTTGGCGCGGGGCTGCTTCCTACCGCCTCGCCTGTCTGGCGGGCCGCCGCGGCGACCACCGCCAGGTGCTGGCCTTCACCACCCAGGCTCTCGACGCCAATGGTGGCCACCAACAGGCGCGCAACCTCCGCGCTGCCTGGCTGCGTCGGCAGGGCGCCCCTTCGGCCCACGGCGAGATCGCCGCCCTTCTGGCCGCCAATCCCCTGGACCACGCTGCCGGCCATCTCGAGGCGCTGGGCACCGGGACGCGCACCGACTGGCAGGCCCGCACCCGCCGCGATCCTCAGACCCTCCTCGATGTGGCCCTGACCTGGGCCGAGGGCGGCTTGCTGAGCGAGGCCATCGATGCCCTGGAGGACGCCGCGGTGCGCGACCGCACGACC
>JBILBP010000139.1:0-6860 GCA_044353645.1 Planctomycetota bacterium
TGCTGGCGACCAACCTCGACGTTGTCGAAGGTCACATACAGATCCACATCGCAGCCTGTGATCAGGCGATCATACGCGATCACCGGAATGCCCACAGCATGGGCGCTCTCCACGGCCTTCGCCATCAATCGACCGTCATGCGGAACGATGACCAAGACATCGACATGATTCGCAATCAAGGACTCACAATCCTTGATTTGCGTCGAATCATCACCATTGGCAGCCTGCACCAGGACTTCGGCGCCTAAGGCCTCGGCTCTCGATTTAAAACGGTCACGATCACCCTGCCAACGCGCTTCCTTCAGCGTGTCCATGGACAAGCCGATTTTTATTGTGCGTGTCCCATCGCGTCGACTGCCGTCATGTGCCGTTCCTCCTTCGCCCCGGGTGCCCCGAGCAAGTGTGCATCCAATGACGACGCTCATGATGAGAGAAATAACCAGCAGGATATTGCGAGGGGACATGATAACTCAATGGATGGTATGGAGAAACTCTTTGAAAATCGTATTAAATTGATGCTTAATACGATTTCAGCGGCGCTCTGATCAAGGGTTTTCGGGGTGCGGGGGCGATCGCGGTTACGCGCTTCTCAAAGCGAAGAAAATCTTCGATTTCTCCATGATTACCGAGCGATTTCCTGGAACAGGTTTATAGTCACGGGTGATTATTAAGCGCGCTCAATATCATATATATGTCTGTACCAAGGACGGTGATGGCGTCAACTACCCGTAGCGGACGGGTATGGGTGTGTAAAATTCTTATTTTTCCGGGTTAAATGCTGCTTTTCCTCAGAATAGAAAGTACATCTCGGCCATGAGGTAACTCGTATCAAACAGAAAACGGACAAGGGAAACCCTTGCCCGTCATCTTTTCCAACGCTGTCTGAGCGGGAATGATATTCCCTTTTCTTGCCCGCTCGCCGGGCGCCTTATTTGCGCTTCTTCTCGGCCAGACGGGCCGCACGCCGGGCGGCGACGCGCAGCGGCAGGGCCTGCAGGCGGATGAAGCCCGTGGCATCGCTCTGGTTGTAGGCGCCGCCGTCGGCTTCCATCGAGGCAATGGCGGCGTCGTAGAGTGAGTGCTCGCTCTCACGACCGACGACGATGATGTTGCCGCGTTCGAGTTCCATGGTCACCCGACCGGTGACGTGGCGCTGGCTGCTCTTCAGGAACGCCTGCAGCGCGTCCATCTCTTCGCAGTACCAGAACCCGAAATAGGCCATCTGCGCCCAACGCACCCCGAGGGTGTACTTGGTGTGCAGCAAGTCCTTGCCGACGGTCAGTGCCTCGAGGTCCTGATGCGCGGCGAGCAGGATGCTGCCGCCCGGGGTCTCGTAGACGCCGCGGCTCTTCATGCCTACGAAGCGGCTCTCGACCATATCGATGCGACCGATGCCGTGCTTGAAGCCGAGATCGTTGGCGGCGATCAGCAGGTCGTGGGCCTTCATCTTCTTGCCGTTGATCGCCACCGGCATGCCTTCGACGAAGTCGACGGTGATGCGCTGGCGCTTGGCCTTCACCTCGGCCAGGGGCAGGGTCTTCTGGTACATGCGATCGAGCGGACGAGCCGCTGGATCTTCGAGCATGCCGGCCTCGAAGCTGATGTGCAGCAGGTTGTCGTCGGACGACCACGGATCCTTCTTCGTCGCCTTGACCGGGATGCCCCATTTCTGGGCGTATTCGATGGCGTCTTCGCGACCCTTGATCTGGGTGTTGAATTCCGGATCGCGCCAGGGGGCGATGATCTGCACGCCGGGCAGCAGGGCGTAGGCGGTCAGCTCGAAACGGACCTGGTCATTGCCTTTGCCGGTCGCGCCGTGGGCGATGAACTTGGCGCCTTCCTTCTTGGCGATCTCGACCATGTGCTTGGCGATCACCGGCCGGGCCAGCGAGGTGCCGAGGAGGTAGCGGCCTTCGTACTTGGCATTCCAGGCGATCGCTGGGAACACGAAGTCACGCGCGAACTCTTCCTGCATATCGACGATGTAGCACTTCGAACCGCCGGAATTGAGGGCCTTCTTCTCGAGATCCTTGTACTTCTCCTCCTGGCCGACATTGGCGCAGTAGCAGATCACGTCGTAGCCCTTCTGTTCAAGCCAGCGGACGATCACCGAGGTGTCCAACCCGCCGCTGTAGGCGAGGATGACCTTTTCCTTTTTGGTGGCCCTGGCAGTGGCAGTGGCAGTGGCAGTGGCAGTGGCAGTGGCAGTGGCACTGGCAGCGGCTTTTCCAGCGGCTTTCTTCGACGAGGTCTTCTTCTGAGCCATGAATGTCCCTGTGTGTGAGGGCGGCGACGATATCAACTCGATGCGCCGGGCAACGCGCTTGCCGCACCTCGCGAAGGCGACAAAATCCACCATGCGCCTCATTCTTCTCCGTCACGGTCGGGCCGTCGAGCGCAGCGATTGGTCGGGCCCGGAAGCTGATCGCCCCCTGACCCCCGGTGGACGACGGCGGACACGGGCGGTGCTACGCGCGATTCTTCCCTATCTGCCGCCGATCAGCGCCATCTGGACCAGCCCCTTCGCCCGCGCTCACGCGACCGCGCTGCTCGCCGGCCGCGCCTGGCGTACCCCGGTCGAGATCCACCCCTGGCTGGCCGCCGGTGCCCTGCCGGCGAGCGAGCTGCTCGCCCTACTGCCGAGCAGCGACACCGTGCTCGTCGGCCATGAACCGGACCTCGGAACCTTGCTCGGAGTGCTGATCGGCAGTCCGCCCATACCCCTGCGCAAGGCCGGCATCGCCGTACTCGTCGGCAAGCCCACCGCCGGCGGCATGACCGTGGAGCTCCTGCTGACACCGCGTCTGATGCTCGGCCTATGAGCCTGCTGCGCTGGGGAGTGGCGATCACTGCCTGCCAGCCAGCCGTGCTCACCGCGCTGCGCCTGTCCGGATGGTGGTCATGCGACCTCGGCTGCCAGGGCGGTGGCTACTATCAGCGCATCCTCGGCCTCGACGTGCTGTGGCCGGCGCTCATCGCCTATATTTGCCTGGGGCTGAGCGCACTCCATGACGCGTGGCGCCACCCGCTGTGGTCACGCCGTACCGCCATGCTCACCGGCAGCCTGGCCGGAGTGTCGTGGTTTTATCTCTTCATCGCCTGGAGCCTGGGCATCGTTTGCCCGTTCTGCCTGAGCGTGCATGCGCTGGTGTTGCTGGTGCTCCTGGCGGTCGCTGCCGATGCCGCGCTGCCCACCGCCGTGCTCTTGCTGCTCGGCGCACTTGGCAGCAATGCGCTGTTCCATCACCAGCCGATCGCAGATGTCGCCAGCGTAGCGCCTGCCGCCGGGTCTGCCGCCTCGATCACGGTCCTCGCCCAGCAGGCCGATGCCAACCGCCGACGCGGTCTCGACCATGCGCCGATCCGCATCGACTACGCTCTCAGCCTGCAATGCAGCCATTGCGCTGAACAGCACCAACCCCTGCTCGACGCGCTCGCGCCGGCGATCGCCGCCGGTCGCGTCCTGCTGATCATGCGCCCGGTGGTGCGCGCCAGCGATGACGGCGGCCGCTGGCTCGCGCAATGCGCCCTCGCTGCCGCCGCCGGTTCACCCGAGGCCTTTGATGATTTCCTGCGCGAGCGCCTCGGCACCCGCGCCGAATTGACTCGCGAAGAGCTGCTGACCCTCGGTGGCGATCTGCCCCGCCTCGATCGCGACACCGCTGACCTCGCCGCACTCGTCGATGCCGATCAACAGGCGCTGAAAGCCCTCGGCTATCGCGGCGTGACGCCGTTCATCGCCATCCGCCGCGGCACGAGCATCACCCGCTTCGTCCGCGACCTGCCCTTGGCTGAGATCAGCACGGCGCTCACGGCGCCCTGACGGGCCAGGGCTAAATATTTATTAATTCTGTAGTTATCTTTAAAGAAAAAATCTTCACCCCACCGGCGGTGGTCCGTGTTCGGAGCAGACACCTGTCCGTACACGGAAAAGGCTTACAGCCTGACCGGCCGAAGCCCGGTCAGGTCGAGTGATAAGCGCTCTACCAGCAAATGTCAGTGGTGGTGATGGCCACCGGGGCCATGTGCGTGGCCGTGGTCGAGCTCTTCGCTGGTGGCGGCGCGGACGCTGACGATCTCGACTTCGAAGTGCAGGTTCTCGCCGGCCAGGGGATGGTTGCCGCTGACGTAGACGTTGTCGCCTTCGACGCCATGAATGGTGAAGATGACTTCTTCGCCTTCCTTGGTGGGATGCTCGGCGCGGAACTGGAAGCCCTCGGCGAGATTCTTCTGCGCGTCCTTGGGGAACATGCTCTTGGTCACCTGCATGTCGAGTTCCTCATCGATCTCGCCATAGGCCTCGGCGGCGGCGACGTCGACCGAGAGCTTGTCGCCGGCCTTCTTGCCGAGCAGGGCGGCTTCGAGTCCGGGGATGATCTGGCCGTGGCCGGACATGAACACCAGTGGCTCGCCGGGCTTGCTCGCATCAACATGTTCGCCGGCAGCGGTGCCGACCTTATAGTTCATGCTCACAACGGCGTTTTTGACGATATCCATGGGGGGCTTTCTGCCGTCGAGCGGCGCGCGGCAGCATGCATGACGCGGCCTGAATCCAAGATGCGACTGCGCGACCGTCCGACCGCCGGAAACTACGCGCGTGGTTTCCGGCGTGACTGCCACCACGCGAGGCGTTTGCCGATGTCCTTCTCGAATCCGAACGCCCCCGGCACATAGAATTCGCTGCCCAGCAGCTCATCGGGCAGGCAGGCCTGACCGGCGTAGTGCTCGGGAGTGTCGTGGTCGTAGACGTAGCCTCCCTTGTAACCCAGGTCGGCCATCAACTGCGTCGGGGCATTGCGCAGGAACAGCGGCACCTGCGCCCCGGGGTGGGCACGCACGGCCTCGGCGGCGGCGAAGTAGGCCTTGGTGGTGTTCGATTTCGGGGCCGTGGCGCAGTAGATGACCGCTTGACTCAGCGGATAGATGGCTTCGGGCATGCCGATGTTCGCCGCCGCCGTAAGCGCGCTGGTGGCGATTACCAACGCCTGGGGATCGGCCAGGCCAACATCCTCGCAGGCGAAGATCACCACCCGTCGGGCGACGAAGGTCGGATCCTCGCCGCTTTCGAGCTGCCGCGCGAGGTAGAACAGCGCCGCTTGGACATCGCTGGCACGCATGCTCTTGATGAAGGCCGAAGCGACGTCGTAGTGGTTTTCACCGTGCTTGTCGTGATCGGGCGTGGGCGCGGCGGCGACTTCCGCCACCGCTGCCGCCGTCACCGGCGAGCTCACCGCTGCCGCGCCTTCGAGCAGGATCAGCAGCCGCCGGCCATCGCCGGCGGCGAAACGGATCAGCGCCTCGCGGGCGGCGGGCTCGACGCGCACCTCTGGCAGACCCTCAGGATGGCTCAGGGCGCGGTCGAGCAGCAGCTCGAGGGCGGCGGTGTCCAAGGGCTGCAGGGTGAAGGCCCGGGCCCGCGAGAGCAGCGCGCGATTGATGGCGAAGCTGGGATTCTCGGTGGTCGCGCCGACCAGCAGCACGGTGCCGGCTTCGACATGCGGGAGCAGGGCGTCTTGCTGGGATTTGGAAAAACGATGCAGTTCGTCGATGAACAGCAGCGTGCCCTGGCCCAGCGCACGCGCCGCCGCGGCCTCGGCGATCACCGCGCGCAGTTCGGGAACTCCGCCCAGCACCGCTGAAAACGCAACAAAACGCAAGCCTAGCTGAACTGCCAACAGGCGGGCGATGGTGGTCTTGCCGCAGCCCGGCGGTCCCCACAGCAGCAAGGACGGCAGATGGCCGCCGGCGAGCAGCTTGCTGAGGATGCCCTGCGGCCCGAGCAGATGGCTTTGGCCGGCGATCTCGGCCAGGGACCGGGGGCGCAGACGTTCGGGGAGGGGAGTGACGGCCATAGCCGCATCAAACCATCGATTGCCCAGGGCCAAGCGGCGCGAGCCTGGAGGCGATGTCTTCGTGGCGACTTGCCCTTTTGAACCTCGCGCTGCCCGGCGCCGGCCTGCTGATTTTCGGTTATCTCGTGCCCGGCCTCGTCCTGCTGGTGCCGACGGTGATCCTCCTGGCCTTGATCATTAGCATTCTGGCGCTGTTTACGTCCGCCGTCGCTTGGCCGATGGTCATGGTCCTAGCCCTGATCTACGGGCTGTTGGCGCTGAGTGCGGGTGGTTGGTGGTGGCGCCAGGCGCGGCGTCTGCGCATCGATCCGCAGGCGGTGCGGGCCCTGCAGCGCACGGCGGTGATCGCCTACCTGCAGCGCCGCGACGGCGAGGCGCTCGCCGCCGCGCAGCGCCTGGTCGCTTTGGCTCCTGAAGAATCCGGTGCCTGGCATTTCCTGGCCTTGGTGGCGACGGCCGCCAAGCATCCGGCCGTCGCACGTCGGGCGACGGCCCGTGGCCGCTCCATCGACGAGCGTTGAATCCTATGCCTACCTACCGCGTTCCCGCTTCGACCACCAATCTCGGCCATGGCTTTGATTGCCTGGGCATCGCCCTCGGCCTCGCCAACCACATCGCCATCACCCCTGGTTTTGCCGAGGTCATCGCGCCCGATGCCGCCGATGCCGGTCTGCAGCCGATGGCCGAGCGCGTGCGCGCCGCCTGTGCCCAGGCCTGGGGCGTGAGCATCCCTGGCTTCGCCGTGCGCGTCACCGGCGAGGTCCCCATCGCACGCGGCATGGGTTCCTCGGCGACCATCCTCTGCGGGGTCGCCGCCGCCTGTCGTGAGCTTGCCGGCCTGCCCGATGATGCCGGCGCGGTGCTCGAAATCGCTGCCGCCATCGAGGGCCATCCTGACAACGTCGCGGCCGCCGTGCTCGGTGGCGTCACCGTCGTCGGCTCTTTCGGTGGGGCTGTCAGTGGAGCTATTGGCGGGCGCTTGCAGTGGGCCAAGATCGAGGTCCCCAC
>JBILBP010000140.1:0-6831 GCA_044353645.1 Planctomycetota bacterium
GTGTCGAGGCAGCTGGTTCGGCGATGAGCGCTGAGCGTCTGCGCATGAACGTCGCCACCGAAAACCTCGCCCACGCCAACGACACTCGGCCGCTCGCCGATGGCAAACCTTACCAACGGCAACGGGTACTCTTCCAGGCGGCCCTTGATGCCCAGCAGAACCTCAATGGCCAGGTCGAGGCCAGCGTCGTCGCCAGCCCTAAATATGACACCCATTACGATCCCACGCATCCGCATGCGAATGCCGAGGGCATGGTTACTACGCCCGATATCAGCCCGATCCTCGAACTCACCGATCTCATGACCGCAAGCAAGTCCTACGACGCCAATGCCAATGCCGCCCGGGGTCTGATGAAGATGCACGAAACCGCCCTGCGCCTCGGTCAGGACAGCTGACGGGCGGGACGCATGAGTTTCGCTCAGGTACATCTTTTTTTTGCCGATACTCTGGATAGGCTGAACGCGCCTAGCTCTTCGACTCTTTCTCTTCTCAGCCTCCTCTTCTCAGCCTCCTCTTTCGCTTTCCCCGCCGTACTTTCCGGGCCCTTGCATGAGCCTTCCTCTTGATCCTCTGCGTGGCCTCTATGGTGCCCAGGCTCCCAGCCCGGCAGCACCGGCGGCGACGACCACTGACGGCAAATCCTTCCAGGATGTGCTCAACGATTTCGTCAAGCAGGTGGATACGACGCAGCACGAATACGATTCGGCGATTGGTGCCGTCGAGCGCGGGGAGACCGACAATCTGCATCGCGTGATGCTGGCGCAGAACGAAGCTCAGCTGTCGCTGAAACTAGCCGTCGAAGTCCGCAATAAACTAGTCGAAGCGTATAAGGAGACCATGCGCACGCAGTTCTAAGACCCTCTTTAGCAGATGGTTGGTGGGCTCCGGGCAACGAGAAAAGTCCTTGGTTCTCGGCGCGCTGCTCGGATTGTTCGCGCATGAAGCTGTCCCTCATCGGTTGCACGTCCCTCCTGCTCGCCATCGCCACCAGTCTTTCAGCCGAAGACACCGTGGTTCCCGTACCAGCCGTCACGGTGCCGGCAGCGGTTGCTGAACCGGTGGCCGCGTCTGCCGTTGCACCGGTCGCCAGCGCACCGCTCGTCGCTGGACCGATGCTGACTTTGGATGAGGCCCTGGTCGAGGCTGCAACCCACGCAACCACGCCTGCGATCGCCCAGGCCCGGCTCGAACGGGTGCGCGCGCTGCAGACTCAGGCCTTTGCCTTGTTCATGCCGACGGTGACCTTGGGTGGTTCGTATGGCTCGCAGTGGACCAACCGTAAACCCTACGCCGGAAGCTCGACGGAGACCCTCGCCGGCCAAGCCGACGTCGCCATCCGCTTGTTCGATGGCACGGCCTTTCCGGCGATGAAATCGGCGAAGAATCAATTCGCCGGCCAGGAGCACGCCAGCCGTGATCTGCGTCGCGCCTCGGCGTTCAGCGTCGCGACCTCGTACCTGACGGTGATCACCGCCGAGCGCTTGCAGGTCGTGGCCACCCGCCGTCTCGACGTCGCCAAGCAGCTGCTCGAAGAAGCCCGCGCGCGTCTGAAGGCCGGCTTGGCCATCGCCAGCGATGTGACCCGTGCCGAAGTCGAAGTCGCCGACAGCAACCTCTCGCTCAGCCAGGCCGTGCAGGCGATCGAGCTCGGTCGGCTGGCCCTGCAAGAAGCGATGGGCGGGCGTGAGCCGGGAGTCCTCGCCGAGCCGCTGGTGACCGCTCCAGAAGATCAGAAACCCGACGATCTCCTGGCTATCGCCCGGCGTCAGCGCGATGATCTGGCGGCAGCACGGTTCGCCGTCGAGTCCAATCTCAACGATGCCGAAGTCATCCGTCGCGGCAATTGGCCGGTGCTCGGCGCCCACGCCGGAGTCGCCGATCAGGATCGCAATGACGGTACCAATGGGCTCTACGGCGATACCCATTATGTCGCGGGCCTGACCGCCACCTGGTCACTGTACGATGGCGGATTGCGCTCGGGGCGGGTCGAGGAGACCGCAGCCGCTGGTCGCGAACGGCGCCTGAACGTGCGCGCCATCGAGCTCGGCGCGCAGCGCGAGGTCCGCACCGCCGTGGTCCAGATCACCACCGCCGTCGCCGGGGTCGCCCAGGCCGAAGCCCGTAGCCGCAGTGCCGCCGCCGATGCCGCCGATGCCTTCGCCCGTTATCGCGCCGGCACCGGTACCGCCACCGAGCTCGCGGATGCGCAATATCGCAGCGCCTCGGCTGATGCCGATCTGACCCGGCGCAAGATCGAGGTCCTGTCCTTCCGCCTGGGCTTGCGCCAGGCCCTGGGCAGCTGGCCATTGACCGATGTCGAGCCGACCAGGTCACCATGAACAGGTATCCGACCTGGGTCTGTTTAACGGGTATGCTGATGCTGGCCGCCTGTGGCAAGCCGGCGGCTCCGGTCGGTGCGAAAAAGAAGGCCGGTGAAAAGCCGTTTCCGGTGGAAGTGCTGGTGGTCGCCGAACGCGAATTGACGCAGACCATACGTGCCCCCGGCACCATCGAAGCCTTCGAGACCATCCAGATCACCGCCCGGGTGGCAGGCTCCCTCGATCGTCTGAAGGTCGTCGAAGGCGATCAGGTGGCGATCGGCGACCTCATCGCCACCATCGATGCGGAGCGCTATCGCATCACCTTGGCGACCGCGCAGGCCCAGCTCGCCCGCGCACAGGCCGTGCGCGAAGACGCCAGCGCCTCGGCTGCGCGGCGCGAGGAACTGGCGAAAGTCGATCGCGTGCCGCAGGAGGAGGCGCAGCAGGCACGCATGCGCCTGCTGCAGGCGGAGGCCGATCTCGCCGGCGCCCAGGCCGCCGTCGAACGCGCGGCCCTGGATCTCAAGGATGCCCAGGTCTCCGCCCCCATCGCCGGCATCATTCAGCGCCGCGAGGCGCGTACCGGCGCCTACCTGCCGATTGGCGCTCCCCTGGTGACCCTCATCCAACGCGACCCGCTGCAAGTGCACTTCAGCGTCGCGGTTGGCGATGCCCAGCGTCTGCGGGTCGGTATGGTCGTGGACGCGATCCCGCGCGGCGCGACGACACCGATAAGCGCCACCATCCGCCTGATCGCCGATGCCGTCGATCCCGGTACACGCCTGGTGCCGATTGTCGCCCGGGTGGCGGTCGATGCCTCCGGCACAGTGCGCCCCGGGACCTTCGCCGAGGTGCTGATGACCTTGCCGGCACGCACCGTCATCAGCGTTCCGAGCTTGGCGCTGCGGGCCAGCGAACGTGGGACGATGGCCTATGTCGTCGACGGCAATGTGCTCCAGGAACGGATCGTCACCCTCGCCGGCCAGGCGGAAAACGGCGAGCTGATGGTCACCAGCGGCTTGCGTGTCGGCGAGACTCTGGCCGTGCGGGCCGCCGATGGGCTGCGCCAGGGTATGCAGGTGGTGGTGATCAAGCCGGCTTCCGGGACCGGCGCGGAGACCGGGCCACCGGCGGCGGGAGCTGGCAGCAGATGAATCTCACCGACGCCTGCATCCGCAAGCCGGTCCTGGCCTGGGTGCTGATGATCGGCGTGGTGCTGATCGGCGGCGTGTCCTTGCAGCGCATCGGCATCAGCCAATTCCCCGACGTCGATTTCCCGGTCGTCAACGTGTCGCTGACCTGGGAAGGGGCCTCGGCCGAGGCCGTGGAGAGCGACATCCTCGAAGACGTCGAAGACACCTTGTCATCGATCGAAGGCGTCACCGCCATCACCGCCACCGCCCGGACCGGCTCGGGCACCGTGTCGATCGAATTCGACATCTCCCGCAACATCGACAGCGCCCTCCAGGATGTGCAGTCGAAGCTGGGGCAGATCACCCGCCGGCTCCCCAAGGATATCGATCCGCCGGTGGTGACCAAGATGAACCCCGATGATTTCCCGATCCTCTGGGCGGGTCTGGGCGGCAACGTGCCCAGGCGCCAGCTCATGGATACGGCGCGCACGGTCCGCGATCGGCTGCTGCGTACGCCGGGGGTCGGCGACATCCTCCTTGGCGGCTCGGCGGAGCGCGCCGTACGCCTGTGGTTCGACAACTCCAAGCTGATCGAGCAGGGGATCACGGTCATCGAAGTCGCTGCCGCGCTCAATCGCCAGCATCTCGAGATTCCCGCCGGGTATCTCGAGGATGCCGGCTTCCGCGGGCGCGAGATCAATGTGCGGGTGATGGGCGAAGCCCTCAAGCTTGAGCAGCTGCGGGCGCTGGTGGTCGGTGGGTCAGCCAACCGCCCGGTGCGTCTGGAGGATGTCGCGCAGGTCGAGGACGGCTTCGTCGATCAGCGCTCCTTCTCGCGCTTCAATGGTGAGAGCGCGGTCGGCATCGGCATCCGCAAGCAGCGCGGTACCAACCAGGTCGCTGTCGCCAAGGCGGTGCGCCAGGCGCTCATCGATATCCAGCCGACCCTGCCCCCCGGGATGTCGATTGGTATCAACTACGATGCGACGGTGTTCATCGAGCGCTCGATTACCGATCTCGGGCACGAGCTGCTCTTGGCGGTGGCCTTGACGGCCGTCGTCTGCTGGCTGTTCCTCGGTTCGCTGTCAGCGACCAGCAACGTCATCCTCGCCATCCCCATGTCGCTGTTCGGCACCATCACCGTGCTCGATGTATGCGGCTTCACGCTCAACACCTTCACGCTGCTCGGGCTGGCCCTGGTCATCGGCCTGGTCGTCGACGATGCGATCATGGTCCAGGAGAACATCACCCGCCATATGGAGCTGGGCGCCAAGCCCAAGAAGGCGGCCTCGCGGGGGACAAAGGAGATCGCCTTCGCGGCTCTCGCCGCGACTGCGGCGGTGATCGCCATCTTCATGCCGGTGCTCTTCGTGCCGGGGGTCATCGGTCGCTTCCTGCTGCAGTTCGGCGTGGCGTTTTCGGTGGCCGTGGCGCTGAGCTACATCGAGGCCGTGACCCTCGCACCGGCACGCTGCAGCCAGATGGTGCACATCGCCACCGCCAAACGCGGCTTGATCGTGCGCGGTGGCGAAGCTCTGTTCGCGGCCATCGGGCGGCTCTACCTCCCGCTGCTGAACCACTCCTTGCGCCGGCCGTGGACGACCCTGGTGATCGCCCTGGTGCTCTTCGTCAGTTCGCTGTGGTTGTTCACCGCCTTGCCCAAGGAATTCATATCTTCCGAGGATCAGAGCCGTCTGCAGTTGCGCCTCGATGCCCCCGCGAGCGCCAATCTCGAGGAGACCGATGCCCTGATGCGCCAGGTCGAAGCCTACCTGCTGCAACGTCAGGACATCGAACGCGTCTATGCCAGCATCGGTGGCGGCAACTTCGGCTCGTCGGGGTCGTCCTCGGGCAATATGCTCATCACCTTGGTGCAACCCGACCGCCGGCAGCTGAGCCAGCAGCAGATCCAAGGCGAGATCCGCGCCTGGGCGGGTTCGCTGGCGGGGGCGCGGGTGGTCGTCCAGGATCCCTCGGCGCAGAGCTTCTCCGGCCAGCGCCAGGGCGCGCAGATCGAGTTTAGCCTGCGCGGCGACGATTGGTCGGCGCTGATCGAGACCTCGCGCGAAGCGGTCCAGCGCCTGCGCAGCTCGGGGGTCCTGGTCGACGTCGACAGCGACTACCGCCTGGGCCGGCCGGAGGCGCGCATCGAGATCCAGCGCAGCGCCGCCCAGGATCTCGGAGTCAAGGCCGACGACGTCGCCCAGACCGTGAATTTCCTGCTCAGCGGCAACCGCATGGCGAAGTTTTCCGATGATGGACGCCGGCTCGACATCCGTGCACGCGCGACCCTCGCCGAGCGCCAGCGTCCCGAGGACCTCTTGCAGTATCGGGTACGCTCGGCCAGTGGCAGCCTCGTGCCCTTGGCCAACCTCGCCGAGGTCCAGGTGGTGCCGACGGTGCAGGCGATCCTCCGCCGCGACCGTTCGCGGGCGATCACCATCACCGCCAACCTCGGTGAGGGAGTCACGCGGGAGGCCGCCAACAAGGTCATCGCCGGCATCAGCGCCGAGCTCCCCGTCGGTATCCGTCTGGTCGAGCAGGGCATCGGCAAGCAGATGCGCGAGACCTTCAGCGGCCTGGGATTCTCGCTGATCCTCGGACTGGTGGCGGCCTACCTGATCCTCGGCGGCCAGTTCAACTCGTTCCTGCACCCGTTGACGGTGTTGACGGTACTGCCGTTCGCCCTGTCGGGGGCGCTGGCGGGCCTGTGGCTGGGCGGGTTCACCTTCAATCTCTTCAGTGCCATCGGCATCGTCCTGCTCATGGGCCTGGCCAAGAAGAACTCGATCATCCTCGTCGATTACGCCAATCAGGGCCGCGAGCGCGGCCTGAGCACCAGCGCGGCCATGCACCAAGCCGGGTTGATCCGCCTGCGTCCGATCGTCATGACCAGCGTCGCGACCCTGGCGGCGGCGGTGCCTACGGCCCTCGGTCTGGGTGCCGGCGCCGAGACCCGCCAACCGATGGCGGTGGCGATCCTCGGCGGGGTGTTCGTGTCGACGATCCTCTCGCTGGTGGTGGTGCCGGCGTTCTACGTCCTGGCTGACCGCCTACTGGTGAAGGTCCGCGGGGGTTCAGCCGTGGGTGAAGCCGGGGGCGTGGATCGCCCCGGTCAGGAAGTGGCTCCAGTTCTTCTCGAAAAAGATCCGTCCAAGATCGTCGAGTGAACGTAGCGGCGTGGTCTCGATGCGGCAGGCGCCGTCGACTAGGCGCACCGTCAGCTTGTGTTCGCGATGCCCGGCTTTTTCCCGGCGGAAACGGAATTCGGAGAGATCCTTGGCACGGGCCTGCGGAACATCCGGGCCATCCGCGGCGCAATAGGCGCGTGCGCCGCGGCTGCCGCCGCCATCAGCAACGTAATGATCCAAGGCGGT
>JBILBP010000141.1:0-6782 GCA_044353645.1 Planctomycetota bacterium
AGCATCACCACCAGGGTGATCCACGACGACCACATCGGCGGCACTTGCAGGATGGCGGCGGTCAGGCCGTTGGCGACCAACAGCGCGCCCAGATCGATCAACGTCCAGATCAGATAATTGAGCGCCCGGCCACCGGCGGCGGAACGCGCCGTGGCGGTAATTTGGGGCTCCACCGGCAAAGGCGGGCGCGGTCCGGGGGTCACCGGCAGATGCTTGCTGGTGCGGTTGGTGGTCATGCGGGGAATACCAGAGGGCCAGCGGGCAGGATGCGTCTGGTGTCCACGACCGGAACTCCATGCGCGAGGATTTCGGCAGGGACGAACGCGGCATGGGCGGTGACGACCACGAAGCAATCATAGAGCGCTGACAGCGCTTGATGCCGACGACCGGCGATGTCGCCGTGTTCGCGACTCGCCGGCAGCACCGCGACATGCGGATCGTGATAATCGACCGCTGCGCCCTTGGCTTCGAGCTGCTTCAGCAGCACCAGCGCCGGGCTTTCGCGGATGTCATCGATGTTGGCCTTGTAGGCGAGGCCCAAGAGCAGAATGCGGCTGCCCTTGAGCGCCTTGCCCTGTTCGTTGAGGCAGTCCTGGACCTTGCCCACGACCCACGCCGGCATGGCGCGATTGATCTCGCCGGCAAGTTCGACAAATCGCGGATTGAGTCCGAACTCCTTGGCTTTCCAGGTGAAATAGAAGGGATCGAGGGGGATGCAGTGGCCGCCCAACCCGGGGCCGGGCCAGAAGGGCATGAAGCCGAAAGGCTTGGTCGAGGCCGCGCGGATGACCTCGAAGACATCGATGCCCATGCGATCGAGGATGACCTTGGTCTCGTTGACCAGGGCGATGTTCACCGCCCGGAAGATGTTCTCGAAGAGCTTCGCCATCTCCGCGACCTGGGTGCTCGAAACCGGGATCACCTCGTCGACGATCGCCTGGTAGAGCGTCACCGCCAATTCGCGGCTGACGGCGTCGAAGCCGCCGACGACCTTGGGGATGGTGCGCGTCGAGAACTGGCCATTGCCGGGGTCTTCGCGTTCAGGACTAAAAGCGAGATGGAGTTCGCTGCCGACGCTCAGACCCGAGCCGGCCTCGAGCAGCGGCTTGACCACCTCTACCGTCGTGCCCGGCCAGGTGGTGCTTTCGAGGACTACCAGAGTCCCCCGGCGTACGTGCGGAGCGATCGTGCGCGCGGTCTGCTCGATGAAGCGCAGGTCCGGTTGCAGATGCTCGTCCAGCGGCGTGGGCACGCAGATCAGCACCGCATCGCAGGCAGCGATGCGGGTGAAATCAGCGCTGACCGTGAGACTCGTAGCGGCGGCGATGCGGGCCGCGGGGATGTGCCGGAAATACGAGGCGTGGGCCGAGAGGAGTTCGATCTTGCGCGGATCGGTATCGAAACCGATGACCGCAAAACCCGCCTCGGCCGCGGTCAGCGCCAGCGGCAGGCCGACATAGCCCAGGCCGATGACGCCGATGACGGCGGTGCGCTCGCTGATGGCGGCGGGAGTGAGCATGATCAACGGCTGGTCACAGCTTGACGCCGATGGGGTACACGGTCAGGCCATACTCGGCGACGCGCTGATCATCATACTGGTTGCGGCCATCGAAGATCACCTTGGCCGCCAGCTGCTGCGCCAGGCGCGCGAAATCCGGGCGGCGATAGGGGCGCCACTCGGTCATCAGGCAGAGCAGATCAGCACCTTCGGTGGCGGCGTACTCATCGTCGTGATAGGTCACGCCGGGCAGCTCGCCGAGGGCCTTCTGCGTCTCGTGGATGGCCTTGGGATCATTGCAGCGCACGCGCGCACCAGCCGCCGCCAGGTCGCGCACCAGGTCGAGGGCCGGGGCTTCGCGGATGTCGTCGGTGTTGGGCTTGAAGGCCAGGCCCCATACCGCGACCGTGAGCTGACTCAGCTGCTGCCCGCGCAGCTCGCACCACGCCGCGAGCTTGCGCTGGATGACCTGCTTTTGCCGCTGATTGATGCGATCGACGACATCCAGCAGCTCAGCGTGGTAACCGCCGCTCTCGGCGGTGCGGGCGAGGGCGCGCACGTCCTTGGGGAAGCAGCTGCCGCCATACCCGACGCCGGGGTGCAAAAACTGCATGCCGATGCGGGCATCGGCACCGACCCCCTGCCGCACCTGGCGCACATCGGCGCCGACGCGCTCGCAGATGTTGGCCATCTCATTGATGAACGAGATCTTGGTCGCGAGCATGGCGTTGGCGGCGTACTTGGTCATCTCGCTGCTGCGGATGTCCATGGTGTAGACGCGCAGGCCGTTGCGGATGAAGGCCCCGTAGAGGTCGCGGAGGATGCCTTCGGCCTTCGCGCTGTCGACGCCGAGCACCACCCGGTCCGGACGCATGAAGTCGTCGACGGCCGAGCCTTCTTTGAGGAACTCGGGGTTGGAGGCGACATCGAAAGGAATCGCCAGAGCGCGCTTCGCAAGCTCCTCGGCGACCCAGCCGCGCACGCGGTCGGCGGTGCCCACCGGTACGGTGCTCTTGGTGATGACTACCGCGTACTTGGTCAGGTGCCGGCCGATGTCACGCGCCGCCGATTCGACGTAGCGCAAATCGGCGCGGCCATCGTCGCTCATCGGCGTGCCGACGCAGATGAACACCGCCTCGGCGTGCCGCAGGGCGTCGGTCGCGGCAGTGGTGAAGTGCAGACGCTGATGGCGGAGATTGTCAGCGAGCAGCTCGTGCAGACCGGGCTCGTAGATCGGCACCTCACCGCGACACAAGCGCTCGATCTTGCCGGCGTCGACATCGACGCAGGTGACGGTGTTGCCCATCTCCGAAAAACAGGTGCCACTGACCAGGCCGACATAGCCGGTACCAAAAATCGCGATCTTCATGCGGCGGGTCCTCGATAGCGGGGTTCGACCCGCAGCAGGCGATGATACCAACGACGACGCACGCTCAGCGGCAGCGTGATCGGATGCTGATGGAGCTGGGCGGCGGCTTCGCTCGCGGTCCACCCTTGCAGGCGAGCTTCGAGCAGGAATTCAGCGATGAGCGCGTCATAGCCGGGCTTGTTGTCCCACCAATGATCCATCCACGGCTCGGCCGCCTGCAGGCCCGGGGTCTGTTGAAAGACCTGGCCATAGGCGAGCTGCTCGACCAGCCAATGGGTGACGCCCTGGGCCATCAGCCCGTCGGTGAGCGCGGCGACCTGATCGATCAGTCCGCGCTCGGCCCACGGCACCGCCATGACCCCGGCATTCCACATCGTGCACGGCGCCCGCAGGGTGATGCCGGCGGCGGTCTTGCCACGCACTTGCCGCCACAGCTCTTGCTCGCCCTTGCGCGGACTGCGCTCGATGTCGCGCTCGCGCATATGCATGAAGCGCGCCCCGCCCGCGAGGGCGGCAAGGAAGCCGCTCAGCTCACGACGGACGATGATGTCGGAGTCGAGGTAGACGAGGTTCGCCTCGCCGAGAGTAGCGAGATGCTGGAGCACGCCGATCTCGCAGCGGAAGAAGTAGTTCGCCGGACCCTTCCACTTCTCAACCGTCGCGGCATCGACCTCGACGATGCGGATGGTGTCGGCCAACCACGCGAAACGCCGGGGGTGATCGGTGACGATGGTCAACTCGGCATTGCTGCCCTGCGGCAGCTTGGCGAGGACCGAGAGCATCGCATAGGCGGTGCGCACGGCGTAGATCGGCTTGTCGCCGATCGCGAGGGTCGTGAAGCGCGTCAGCATGGTGGACGCCAGGCATTGAGGGCGGCGATGACAACATCCTGCTGCGCGTCGCTGAGCGTGGGATGCAGGGGCAGGCTGAGGATCGTGTCGTGGATGCGTTCGGTGATCGGGAAGCTGCCGCGCGCGAAACCCAGCGCGCGATACGCGCCCTGCAGGTGCGGCGGGATCGGGTAATGCACGATCGAGGGCACGCCAGCGGCCTGCAGGTGCGCCTGCAGATGCTGACGGTGCGGCGTGCGCACGGTGAACAGGTGGTGCACCGATTGCTGGCCCACAGGCAGCTCTTGCCGGCGCAGGCCGATCGCCCGCACCACCGGCTCATAGCGCGCCGCAAGCTCCGCGCGGCGCGCGTTCCACAGATCCAGGCGACGCAGTTTGACGCGCAGCAGCGCCGCCTGCAGTTCATCGAGGCGACTGTTGCGACCGATGACCTCGCAGATGTAGCGCTGCTTCGAGCCGTAATTGCGGCGTACGCGCACGGCCTCGGCGAGATCCGCATCGGCGGTGGTGATCGCCCCCGCCTCGCCGGCGGCACCAAGGTTCTTGGTCGGATAGAAGCTCCAGGCGATGACATCGCCATGGCTGCCGAGGCGCTGGCCCTGATAGCGCGCACCGTGGGCCTGGGCGGCATCCTCGACCACGCGCAGGCCATGCCTGCGGGCGATCGCCAGCAGCGGCGCCATGTCCGCCGGCAGACCATAGAGGTGCACCGGCATGATCGCTTTGGTGCGAGCGGTGATGGCACGCTCGACCAGCGCCGGATCGAGGTTGCAGGTGCCCTCGCAGGGCTCCACCGGGATCGGTCGGGCGCCGACCTGGCTGATCGCCAGGAACGTAGCGATGTAGGTGTTGGCGGGCACGATGACCTCGTCACCGGGACCGACGCCGCAGACCTGCAAGCCGAGCACCAGGGCTTCGAGGCCATTGGCGACGCCGACGGCATGCGGCGCGTCGCAGTACGCCGCCCAGTCGTGCTCGAAGGCTTCGACCTCGGGACCCGAAACGTAGTGGCCCTTGCTGAGGATGCGGGTGGCGGCGGCGCTGAGCTCATCGGCTTGCTGGGCATGTAGCCCACCGAGGTCGGCGAAGGCGATCGGAGGAACCGTCATATCAGAACAAGGCCCGGAATTCTTCGAGGGTGCGCACGTATTCGGCGGGATCGAGGCGCCCGCTGGCGATGAACATCCAACGCGTGCCGGCATCCAAAGCCTGCTGATGGCTCCACACCCGCGGCTCGATGTGCAGGGCCAGGCGCGGATCGTCGAGGATGATGGTCTCCTGACGGCCGTGGCCGTCATCGAGAGGCACACTCAAGCGGCCGCTGAGGCAGACCAGGATCTGCTGCTGATCGCGGTGCGCGTGGGCGCCGCGGATGGTGCCGGCGGGCACGTCATGGATCCAGTACACGCGCTTGGGCACGAAGGGGAATTCGTGCTCGTCGATGGCGGTCAGGGCGCCGCGCGGATCGACGTGGGTCGGTGGCCTGAGGAGATGCCAGCTCATATTCCTGCTCCTGTTCCAGCCCCGCTGCCAATGCGGGCATATTCTTCGGGAAGGCCGATGTCGTTCCAGGTCTCGTCGAGATGGTAGCCGCCCACCGACTCGCCGCGCTTGAGGCAGTCGTCGAAGAGCTCGGTGATCGGGAACAGACGGTCGCCGGGGATGCGCGCCAAGAGGCGCGGCTCAAGGGCGTAGATGCCGGCATTGATGGCGTACGACAGCACCGGCTTCTCGCGCAAGGCGGTCACTCGCCCGGCCTCGGTATCGACGACGCCGAAGGGCACCTTGACCACGTGATCGCGCAGGGCGATGGTCGCGGCGTGCTGATTCTGCCGGTGAAAGGCGAGCATGCGCGTGAGGTTGACGGCGGTGACGAGATCGCCGTTCATCACCAGCAGCGGCGCCGTCGGTAGCTCGCGGATCAGCGACAGGGCGCCGCCGGTACCCAACGGCTGGTCTTCACGGAGGTAGTCGATGCGGCAACGGAAGCGCTCGCCATCGCGGAAGTGATCCTCGATCATCTGCCCGAGATAGCCGACGCTGAGGAAGATGCGGCGGATGCCGTGACCGACCAGCAGATGCACGAGGTGCTCAAGAATCGGCTTATCGCCCACCGGCAGCATCGGCTTGGGGATGGCCTGGGTCAGTTCGCCGAGGCGCTCGCCCTTGCCGCCGGCCATGATCACCGCCCATGAACCGCAGTCGGGAACCTGCAGCGCGCCATGCAGCGTGTGCAGATCGACGAGCACGCCCTGGGCATCGATCACCGGCACGCACTTGAAGCTGCGCGCCAGCATCAGACGCACGGCGTCGGCACGCGAACCGCTCGGCGACACGCTGGTGAATTGTTGGTTGCCGATCTCGACCGCAGGCGTCGTCAGCGGCTGGCCCTTGAGGATCGCGCGGCGCAGATCGCCATCGGTGACGATCGCACGCAGACGCCCGTCGGCGGTGCAGATCAGCGCCACTTCCAGGCCCGAGGCGTCAATGGCGCGCATCGCCTCGAGGGCGGTGGCCGTCACCGGCAGGACGATATCGGGAGAGGGAAAAGTCATACGTGCAGCGCCGCCACGGGTTGTCGGTAAGCTTGGAACCAGCGCGGGGTCTGCCCGCTGCGTTCAGCCCAATCGGCGACGCACTGCTGGTGACGAGGAGCATCGGCGATCAGGCCGGCGACCTGGAACGTAGCATCAGCACGGCCGATGCGGCGTTTGAAGGCGAGCAGCCCGTCGTCCTCGCGGCCGCTGGTGCCGCCGCCGAGGTGCAGGGCCTGGCAGCCGTGCGCGCTCGCCCAATCGGCGGCGGCTTCGAATTGCAGGTGCCCGGCGGCATTGTGGGCATCGTCGCGGCGCGCGCTGAGGTGATAGTGCGCATAACGCTGCCCGCGCAGGAACAGCGCCTGGGCATGGACCTCGGCCTGCGCATCGCGAACCGTGATCAGCGCCAGCTTGCTGCCCAAGGCCAGCAGATCGCGCCACGCGGCGGTGGCGAAATGGTAGAAATCGGCGGCCTGCAGGCGCGCCATGGTGCGCTCATACAAGGCCTGGAAGTCGTTCAGCGAGGC
>JBILBP010000142.1:0-6765 GCA_044353645.1 Planctomycetota bacterium
GTTTTTTCACACCTCAGCCCCAATGGTAAAGACTACACGTTCACCGCCACCGGCAGCAAAACTGGCGACGAGGGCAGCGGCACCTCCCAGGTCGACTTCACCAGTCGCTCAGGGACCATCCACATCAAGGCCGAAGACATCAATCTCGCGGGCGTCAAAGAGGTCTGCGGCAAGGACCTGCCCAAGGAATTCACCGCCACTTTCACAGTCTACTCGATGAACCGCGATCAACTCACGGTCGACGCCAGCGGCAGCGATCCGCAAGCCGCCGCCACCACGGTCCTCCAGTGTCGTGATGACCTGCCGCACACGCTGGAGATCCATACCCGCACTGGCCAGGCGGGGATCGATTTCATTCGTGTCTATTCGCCATCCGCCGGCAATACCATCGACTGGTCAGCGAAATAGCCGGCGAAATAGGGCTTTCAATCCGGCCTTTCGCTGAAAGCGCGCTTGGCTTTGCCCTGACGCGTGCTCCAGCGGTGGTCCGGTCCCGGCACCACCAGACCATCCAGCCATCCGGCGCTGGCCTCGGGTAAACTATCGTAATTGGGAATGTACGGCTTGAGATCGAGGACCGGCGTGCCATCGAGCAGGTCGTGGCCGCTGATGTCGATCCGTACGCCATAGATGTCGACAATGCGCACCACTGACAGTCCCAGGGGATTCGGGCGATCGGGGGCGCGGGTCGCGAACAGTCCACGCTTGACGCTATCGCGCGGCGGCACCAGTTGCGGCTTCCAGCCATGGCTGTGATGGAACCAGAACAGGACCACCACATGGCTGAAGGATGCGAGGTCCTTGAGCATGTTCTGCGTGCCAGTGGGCTTGCCGTTGGCGCCTGGCAAGGTCCGTCGCAAGACGATCGTACCCGTGGCGGGCGCACCGATGCCCGGCTGTCGCGGCGCGTCCTCGCGCATGATGAACGGCGAACGCACCACCCCGATGGGGCGCATGGTCACCGCCAGATCCTCAGGCAGGTCGCAACCGGGATCACGCTCGCTACGCGGCGGCTTGCCTGAACCCGCTGGCCGCGCCAGTGGCTTATCGACAGCCCGCGCCAGCGGCTTATCGACAGCCCGCGCCAGCAGCTTATCGACAGCCCGCGCCAGCAGCTGGTCAGCAGGTCGCAAGGCGGCCTCGGTCATCGCCGCGGCACCGGCGGATCGCGGCGTCCGAGCAAATCGTGGATCGCGCGCATGTCCTTAAGCACCGCCAACAGGTCCTTCGCGGGCACGACGTTCGGGCCATCGCTGAGGGCATTGGCGGGGTCGTCATGGGTTTCCATGAACAGGCCCTCGACACCCACCGCCATCGCCGCCCGCATCATCATCGGCGCGAAGTGGCCGGCGCCGCCGGACGCCGTTCCCAGACCGCCCGGGGCCTGCACCGAATGCGTGCCATCGAAGATCACCGGTACGCCGAAGCCGCGCATGATCGGCAGACTGCGGAAGTCGGTGACCAAGGTATTGTAGCCGAACGAAGTGCCGCGTTCGATCAGCACCAGCCGGTGCGTGGGGGTGCCCTTGGGCACCCCCACGGCGTTGAACTTGGCAACGATGTTGCCGCAATCCTGGGGTGCCAGGAACTGGCCCTTCTTGATGCTCGTCGGCTTGCCGCTGCGGGCGCAGGCTTCGACGAGATCCGATTGCCGACAGAGCAGCGCCGGGACTTGGAGGAGATCGACGACGGCGGCGACGGCCGGGACCTGGCCGGACTCGTGGACATCGGTGGTCACCGGCAGGTTGAGCTCATCGCGGATACGCTTGAGGATACGCAGGCCCTCGATGAGACCGCCACCGCGATAACTCGTGAAGCTGGTGCGGTTGGCCTTGTCGAAACTGGCTTTGAAGATCACCGGCAAGCCTGCCTTGGCGGCGATGGCTTTCACCAGCTTGGCCATGTGGAAGGCGTGCTCTTCGCCCTCGATGACGCACGGACCGGCAATGATCACCGGCAGGTCGCCGCCGATGGCGATCCCCCGCACCAGGACCGGCGGGATCAGCGCCGAGGTCGTGGCTGTAGCCGGGGCCGGGGCCGGATTGACGGGAGGCGACACGCTGACCGCTGACCGAGCTGTGGTTTTGCTTCGCGCTTTACGGGGGGCAGGACGGGCGGCGGGGGCTTTTTTCGCAGGCATGGCGCCATCCTGCCACGCAAATGGCGCGCTCCAGTGCCTGCTTGTCCCCTGCTTCCAAGGTCCACCATGCGGTGATGTCCGCCACTCGGCGTATCTTACGCGATCGAACCGATTTCAAGCAGGTCACTACGCTCGTGGTCGTGGGCGGCGTGGTACTCGCCGGCATCGCCGGCCTTACCGCCTTCGCCCTGTCCTTCCGCCCGTCGCGCTTCCGCCTCGATCCCGGTACGGTGCTGGTCTATCACCTGGTGACGACCACCACCGAGATCAGCGGCGACAACCGCGAAGGCCGGCCGACGAGCGATGAACGAACCATTGTCCTGGTTGGTATCGGACCCGACAACGAGCTCGCCCTGCTCGCCGAGGAAGCCCGTGGGCGCGATCGCATCAGCCTGCACCGGGTCGACAGCGACGGCACCGCCACCCTCCTCGACGCCGCCGCCCGGCCGATCAGCGGATCGCGCGCGATCGGCCTCTTCGACCTCAATCTCCTCGCCCTGCCGCCCTCAGCGACCGAACAGAGTTGGGATGTGCAGCTGACCTACGCCGTCATGCCGCGCGCCAAGCAGCTGGTGCAAGCGCGGGCCAAGCGCAGCAAGTCGAGTTCGAACCCTGAATTCCAGCTCAAGCTGCCGGCCCTGGAATGGCTCGATGCGAGCCCCGGCGGCGGTGGCGGCTATCGCCAGATCAAGGATCTGCTGGTGACCTATCGCTTCCGCAATTCGCAGCATGCCGTGGACCAGATGCGATTGCAGGCGACCTATGCCGTCGAGCAGCCCGAGCCCGCCGCCAAGCGCCGCTTCCGCATGGTCACGACCATGGAGCTGATCGATCGCGACGTGCTTGACGAAGATCCCCAGCACCTCCGCGACGCCGCCCTCGCCTGTGCCGCCGCCAGCGAGGCCCTGAGCGATCCCACCATCCCCGGCGAACGCCGACGGGCCCTCGCCGAAGAGCTGCGCGGCGCTGACACCGCCGTCGCGCGCCTGCGTCAGCTCATCGATCGCCTGGCGAACGAGGTCCTTCGTCAGCCGGTCGCCAGCAAGCTCGCGACGGTGCGCCCGCCGACGATGACCTTCGCAATCCAGGTCGCCATCGGCCCCGAGAGCCATAAGGCGCAAGCTGAGCAATACGCGCGGACCTTGATCGCAAGCGGCTTCACCGCCCGCGTCGAACCCGCCAATGCCGGCAATCTGCGGGTCACGGTCGGTCCGTTCGCGGAGAAGAATCCGCAGGCCCTCGAACGTCTGCAACGCGCCTTCCCGTATCTGAAGCCGCTATGGATCGAAGTCGAACCATGAGCCACAGCACTCGCCGCTTCCTGATCGTCGCCAGTCTGCTCGTCGTCGGCGCCCCGCTGCTGGCCGTCGACATCGATTACGAAGCCATCGCCAGCCCGCAGGGCATCGATCTCCCCGATCGCAGCGCCGCCGCCCGCTGGCAGGCCCTGTTCCAGGTCGATCCCGATTGGATCAGCCGGCAGATCACCTACCTCACCGGACGCCAGGGTGAACAGACGGCGACCTTGTTAGCCGCCCGGCTTCTCTATCGCGGCGAACCCTGGGTGCGACGGGCAGGCGATCAGGTCAACAGCAAGCGCTGGAAGGGCAGCGACCGCGACACCAAGCTCGCTCTCCTGCGCGAATTGCGGGCGGTGCCCCGGCCGCAGCTCGCCGCTGTCGTGAAGCACTTCATGACCATCGAGACCGATTCCGAACTGCTGACCTCGGCCCTTGCCACGTTGTGGTTCCTGGCCCCTAAGGAAGCCTCCGATTTCGCCGTGCGGCTGGCCGATCCGCGGCCAGCGACGCATCTTCCGGGGGCTGCCAATGCCGCGGTGCGCCAGGACGCGCTGCGGTTTCTTCTGGGGGTCAACGGCTGCGAGGCCGCCGAGACCCGCCGGGCCCTCGACTGGGCCCTGCTGCAGGCCAAGAGCGGCGAGCGCAACCACGCCCTGGCCCTGCTCAAACGCGGCGAGGTCCCCGACCTGCTGAAGATCGCGATCATGCGCCTTGACAGCGAGCGTGCCAAGAACGAGCTCGATGATGACGGCGCTGCCGGCCTGGCCATCGCCTGCAGCCGCCTGGGCCTGGATATCGATTCCGAATTGGCAGGAGCGCTGGTCGCGATCGCCGTCGGCGGCGCCCGCGAGATCGCAGCGCCGGCGGCGACCTCCCTGGCCAGCAATGTCGCCTGGACGGCTACCGTGCCAGTGAATGAGATCGCCAAGCGCGCCACCACCGATCCCGATCCGGTGATCCGCCATGCCCTGCTGAATCTCCTGCTGCGCGTGAACACCAATGCCGGAGCCATCGATGTCCAAGGCAGTCCTTGGAATGCGCTCTCCAGCCATCGCGAACGCCTCAGCCGCTGGGAGTGGGAACAGTACGTACGTTGAGCGCGGCACTGGCAAGACCGGCTCGCGTCACTGTCCTCGATTGCGGTAATCCACGATCCCTGCCAGGCTCATGCGTGCGGCGGCGACCTCGGCACGCTGGGCCCACCAGAGGTTGGCGTGCGCGGGATCGCGAGTAGCGATCTGCTCCAGGAGCACTTCCAATTCCTGGCGTGCCGGCAGGTACGCCGGGGCCAGGGACACGCCCCGGTGCAATTCATCGACCGCCTCCTGCCAGCGTCCGGCGGCGAGGTAATCCTGGGCGCGTAGGCGGGCGATCGACAGCGCGTAGGGCAATTTCTCCTTCAGCCCATCGAGCAGCTGCAAGCGCTCTGAGGACGGCGGGAGGACGCCGATCACCTGCACCGCCAGACCAGGGTCGCTCGCGCAGCGGGATAAGGAACTGCGTACCGCCAAGAGCAGCAGTTCCTGACGCCCACGGCGGTCACCGGCCTCGGGCTCGTCCACGCCGAGGATCCCGGCAAGGCTCGTGAAACCGTCATCGACATGCGCCGGATCGCGGGTTAAACGCAGGGCCCGGACGACGTCCTGGGCCGTGCGCAACTCAAGAGCGGTGCGCCCCCAGCGCACCCAGCCGACGCCGAGGGCGATCACGCCCACCAGCAGGACCACGCTCAGTCCGCGTTCGAGCGTGAACTCCCGCCGCCGCTCGCCGGCGAGGACGGCGACGACGATGGCGGTGCCGACGATGGCGAAGCTGTGCAGATCGAAATCGATCAGGCAATGCAGGACAAGGGCCGCCAGGGCCAGGCGCAGCCAGCGTCGCGTCGGCAGCACCATGCCTTTCGACAGTTGCAGCACCCCCGCCAGCCACAGGCCGATCAGTACCCCCCAGGCCCCTTGGCCGAGGAGCGTCTCACCACCCGGCCACCAGCCGAGATTACCGTCGAGCATGCCCAGCAGACACAGGTAGGGCGTGAACACGATCAGCGCTACGGACGCCAGCCAGGTGTGAGGCGCGGGGTCGCCAGTTTCGCTGGAAGCCACCGTAAGCTCGTCCGCCCGTCGTGGCCAGGCCATGACCAGCAGCAGCACCACCAGCAGCAGCGCCAGCGGCAGGCCGGCTACCACCGCCAGCTCCAAGGGCTCGTTGTGCACCATGCGCGACGGCTCGGCCCACACGGGCATGACCCCAGACGAGCGTTCGGCAAATGCGCCGATGCCGTGGCCGAGCAAGGGCGCTTCTCGGACCAGGGCCACGGCTCCCGACCAGTAACCCCAGCGGACCCGGCCACTGGCCTCGAGGCCTTCGGCCCAACTGGGCATGACGTAAAACAGGGCGATCGCCAATGCACCCAACGGCAGCGGCAGCCAGCGCCACCAGCGCCGCTGGCTGAGCAGCCACCAGCCGCCGGCCGCGATCAGAACCGCAAGCAAGGTGCCCTTGCTGCGCGTCGCCAGCAATAGCCCGCCGCCGGCGAGCGCCAATGCGCCGGCCAGCAGCCGACCTGAGCCGCGCTGCCAGGCGGCCCCCACCAGAGGAACAACCGTCAGCAGCAACCAGCCGGCGAGGGCGTTGGACAAGGTGAAGGTTCCGAACCAGCCGCCGCGGCGGATGCGTTCGAGCAGATCCTGGGAAGCGATGCCTTCAGCGGCCACCGCAGTATCGCCCTGCGCCGAGCCGGCAGCCATCTTCGGTAGGACGTAGAGCCCCTGAATCCAGCCGATGGCGACCTCGGCGCCGAGGCCGGCGACCAGCGCCGACCACGCCGCGCGCTCGCGCCCGGGGATGATCTGCAGGAGGTACGCTCCCAAGCCGAGATGCATGAGCAGCTGCCAAAGAAAGGCGCTGCCGTCGGCGGGGATCGGCGCGCGCCACGCCGCCGGCACGAGGGCGACGACCAAAGCGGCGAAGAGCAGACCTGGCCAGGACCAGCGCACCGTGGTGCGCAAGCCGCTGACGAATTCACCGGCAAGGACCACCAGGCCGACCTGGATCAATGCCAGGTACACGAGGTTGGCAGGCGCGGCAGGTTCGCCATCCCAGACCAGCGGGCGCATGGCGATGAGCATCGCCATCAGCGCGGTGTGGAAGATCGTCAGTACCCGCTGGAGTCGTTCGCGTTCGCTCAGCGGCTGTTTTCTCAACGGAAGGGTCTCGGAAGCAGCACTCATGAAGACGGGCCGTGATCGCGGCTGGTCTCCAGCAACAGTACCGCCGCCAGCACCGCCACCGCCTGCAGCACGACCAGGCTTCCCGAGAGACTGT
>JBILBP010000143.1:0-6750 GCA_044353645.1 Planctomycetota bacterium
GCTTACCGCCGTCGGTGCAGGCGAACCACAGGCGTTCTCCCGCCAGCCAGATCCCTTCGCCGCGGGTGAAGCGCGCCGCCCCGGCGGCGCGAGCCTGCTTGGCGGGATCCTGAAGGGGGTCCTGGATATTGACCCAGGTCACGCGCAGTGGTTGACCGACGGCGACATCGGCCTGCTGCCAGTTGGTGGTGTCACCGGTGAAATCCGGCAGGCACAGCGCCTGCAGGCGACCGCCGGCGCGAAGCTTGCCGGGCGCGGCGGGAATGAAGCGGTAGAGTACTCCGTCGGGACTGTCCTCGGTCTGATAGATCAGGCCGCTGCCGGGATGCACGGCGACGGCTTCGCGGTTGAAGCGCCCCATGGCGCGCAGCGGGATGGGCTCGGCGATGCGCATGCTCACCGAGGCCGGAACCTCGAAGGCGAAGCCATGGTCCTGGGCATTGACGTAGGCGGCCCCGCGCCGGTTCTTCACCGGGCCGGCGATGTCGGTGGTCTCTTCGCACGAGATCCAACTGCCCCAGGGCGTCGGGCCGCCGCCGCAGTTGCGCGAGGTCCCCGCCAGCGAGAGGTACTGGCGGATGGTGGTGCCGGTCAACGGATCGTAGACCACCGTCGTCGTCCCGCCCTGTCCGGGACTGAAGCCGTTGCCGTCATCGTAGCAGATGTTCGGCTCGGGGCGACGATGCTGGAACGGCCCCATGGCCGACTGCGAGGGATCGAGCTCGTGGTTGCGGACGAGGATGACCTCGCCCTTGGCACCGGCGAAGGCGCCCATGCCATCGAACTGCCCGGGCACCGTATAGCCCATCTCGGTGCGCTCACCGGCGCGCGAGATGACGCGGTAGGAGAAGCCCGCCGGGAGGTCGAAGATCCCGGCGGGATCGGGAAGCAGCGGACCGAAGCCGAACCCCGCCGCCGACGTTCCCGTCGGAAGCGCGCCTTCGGCGGCCCACCCCCGACGCAGGAAGAGATCGAGACCGGCGAAAGCCCCGGCCGCGACCAGGCCACGTTGGAAGAACTGACGACGAGACAGGTGCATGACGTCAGTATGTGCGATCAGCCGGAGGTGCCATGGCTACGGCTGCACCACGTACGGGAGGGTTACGACTCGACCATCGCCGAACGGATCTCGGCCTCGCAGCACACCTGGCCGTCGACGACGATGCGCGCGGCACAGGCCGAAACCCGCGGACGCAGGCGTAGGACATCAACCTCGATGCGCAGCTGATCGCCGGGCCGTACCGGGCGACGGAACTTCGCCTGCTCGATGCTCAGGAAGTACGGCGTCTTGCCTTCATTGCCGGCCTGGCTCATGAGCATGATGGCGCCGACCTGGGCCATCGCCTCGAGCATCAGGACTCCTGGCATCACCGGTTCGCCGGGAAAGTGACCTTGGAAGTACTGCTCGTTGATGGTGCAGTTCTTCAGCCCGACGATGCGTTTGCCTTCGGTGTATTCGGTGATCCGGTCGACGAGCAGGAAGGGATAGCGGTGCGGCAGCTTGGCGAGGATGGCCTTGATGTCGAAGATCACCTTCGGACGTTCGGCAGCCTGGATGCGGCGGTTGAGCTCCTGCACCAAGAGCATGTTCTCGCGGTGGCCCGAGCGCACGGCGATGATGTGGGTGTTGAGGTGGCGGGCGACGTGGGCGAGATCGCCGATCAGATCGAGGACCTTGTGCCGGGCGGCCTCGTCCTTGAAGCGCAGCTCATTGTCGATGAGGCGGTCGCCATCATAAACGCAGGTGTTCTGGTAGGTGGCGCCCTTGCCGAGGCCGAGGGCGCGCAGCATCTCGACCTCTTTGGCCATGCAGAAGGTGCGCGCGGGTGCGATCTGCGAGGTGAAACGATCACCGCTCATCTCGACCTCGACGACCTGGGCGCCATTGAGCGCGCCGCCGTGATCATCGAGGGTGTAGGTGATCTTCAGGCCGTTGGCGTAGGGCAGGGCGACAATCGAGCTCCTGCCGTCGGTGATCGAGACCGCCTCGCTGACGTCGAAGTAATGCCGCGGCACGCCCTGATCGGTGATCCCGGCGGTGCGCAGGCAATCGACGAAGTCCTTGGCCGAGCCATCCAGTCCGGGCAGTTCAACGGCGTCGAGTTCGATGATCAGGTTGTCGAGGCCAAGACCCTGGCAGGCGGCGAGCAGATGCTCGGGGGTATGGATCTCGACCTCGAGGCCCTCGGCGGTGGTCACGGCCATGGCCGTGCGCCGTTGGCGTTGGCACAGGCGATCTGGATGCGAGGGAATCGCCGGCTGGCCGGGCAGATCGACGCGCACAAAAGTGATGCCCGAATCCGCCGGCGCGGGCCTGAACGTCACCGTGCACGGCGCGCCCGAATGCAGGCCGATGCCGGTGATGGCGACGCAGCTGGCGATGGTCTGCTGCGCGCTCATGGTTGCGTCCCCAGACGCCGCTCGAGTTCCGCCAGACGAGTCTCGAGCTGCTTGACCTGCATCTGGGTCGCGGCGAGGCGACGGACGGCGATCTCCTGGGCCAGGGCCTGACGGAAATCCTGGGCCGGGGAGCCGCGCATCTTGGCCTTGGCGGGGACGTTCTTGGAGACTCCCGACTGCCCGCCGACCATCGCCTGATCGCCGATGGTGAGGTGGCCGGCGAGGCCGACCTGGCCGGCGAGGGTCACGTAGTGGCCGAGGTGCGTGCTACCGGCGATGCCGACCTGGGCCACGATCAGGCAATGGCTGCCGGTCTCGACGTTGTGACCGATCTGCACCAGGTTGTCGATCTTGGTTCCCGAACCGATGCGAGTCTTGCCGAAGCGCGCCCGATCGATGGTCGAATTGGCACCGATCTCGACATCGTCTTCGATGACCACGATGCCGACCTGGGGGATCTTCTGATGCTTGCCATCGACCAGGGCATAGCCGAAGCCATCCGAGCCGATCACCACGCCGGGCTGCAAGGTCACGCGATTGCCGATGCGGCAGCGCTCGCGGATGACGACGTTGGCATAGAGCACGCACTCGTTGCCGAGGGTGGCTTCGCCGCCGACGGTCACGTGTGGATAGAGCACCGCCTGATCGCCGAGCACCGCGCCCTCGCCGATCACGACATAGGCGCCGATGCGCGGCTCCTTGCCGAGGGTCACGCGCTCACCGATCACCGCCGTGGGGTGGATCCCAGGTGCCGGATGCAGGGGCTTGGGGCCATAGGCGCCGACCAGCTTGGCGAAGGCGAAATCCGGATTCGGCACCAGGATCAGCGTGCAGCTGGCCCCGGCAACGGCCTCGGCGGCGATCACCGCCGTGGCGGCGGTGGTCGCTAGATGGGCGGTGTATTTGGGATTGGCGAGGAAACTGAGGTCGCCGGCCTTGGCCTCGGTAATGCCGGCGATGCCGGTCAAGATCGCCTCGGCATTACCGACGATCGTGCCCCCAAGAAAATCAGCCACATCACGTACGCGAAACTGCATTATGCGATCCGTTCAGGGCGTAACCGGCTTGTCGGCAGGCTTGGCGTCAGGCTTGGCGTCAGGAGTGGGCTTGTCGGTCTTGCCGGCGCTCTCGCTGTTGAGGTACTGCACGAACGACTCGGTGATATCCAGCGAGGGTTCGAAATAGAGCACCGACTTCAGGCCGAGTTCGAGCTGGATCTCATTGAACGACGGAGCACCGAGCTGGGGATCCGGGGCGAGGTGTACGAGCATGATGCCGCGTTCTTGGCAAAAGGTCGCCAGCGCCGTGTGCATCTGCTGGTACGAGCCCTTGACCAGGGCCACCTGGCGCCGTTCGAGATCGGCGCGGGCGCGCTCAAAGCCGAGCTTCTTCTTCAGCTTGAGGGTTTCCAATTCCTCTTGGAACTTGGCGTAGTTTTCGCTCTGCTGGTTGATGACCTGGAGCTGGCCTTCGAGGCGCTTGAGCTGCTCGTCGATGGCGGTGATGGTCGCCTGGGCCTCGGCCTGAGTTTTTTTCCAGGCATCCATGCCAGCGAGGTAAGTCTTCGACTGCCGCAGCACCTCTTCGAGACGTAATACGCCGATTTTCGGCGCCGCCGTCTTGGCCACCTCGGCGGCCTGCAGGGAACCTACCGCACCGTTTATGAACAGGGTAAGGAACAAAGCCGGAATGAGGAGCAAGCAGCGCATACGGGCATCCAATAATAGTGGGCGAGAACCTTAGACGCCTGCTTAGCGCGGTCACGCGGTTCTTCTCGGCCGGCTCCTTTCGCGACTGGCCCCGGGCCTATGCTGCGTCCATGCTCGGCGATCTCATGGATTTGGCGAAAACCGCAGGCCGCATCGCCCGCGAGCATTTCAGCTCGTTGCGCGGCAAGGATATCATCGCCAAACGACCGCGCGATTACGTCAGCCATGTCGATCGCCTGATCGAGGAAACCCTGGTCAATCGCATCCGCGCGCGCTTCCCCACGCATCAGGTACTCGGCGAAGAGGGCACCGGCGGCACCCAGGTCCCCGACCCGCATCGCCCGCTGTGGATCATCGATCCCATCGACGGGACCACCAACTTCATCCATGGCATCCCAGTCTTCGCGGTCTCGATCGCCTTCTGCGAGCCAGACAATAAGGGCGGCTTCAATCCCCGTCATGGCATCGTCTACGACCCCATGCGTGACGAGGCCTTCACCGCCGAGGCCCACGCCGGGGTCTGGCTCAACGGCGAGCGCGTTTGGACCTCAGGCTGTGCCAGTCTCTCGTCGGCGGTGGTGGCGACGGCCCTGCCGTTCCGTTTTCCCGCCGAGCTTGATGCGGCGGCGGCGGTGTTCCTCAACGTGCAGAAGATCTGCGACGACCAGCGCCGGGGCGGCAGCGCCGCCCTCGATCTGGCGTATACCGCCGTCGGACGCCTGGATGGGTACTATGAGCTGGGGATCTATCCCTGGGACACCGCCGCCGGCGAACTCCTGGTGCGCGGTGGCGGCGGGGTGGTCACCGACTGGCATGGCGAGGCCGGCGGCATCCTCACCCGGCGCTCGATCGTCGCCGGGGCCTCGGCCCAGGTCCACGCCGACCTGCTGGCGGCGGTAGAGCCCTTGCGGGAATGCCTTGCCCGGGTGTAGGGAGTCTGGTCATTGCTCCGGGAGCCTGTCGGGATGAAGTTCGCTCCTTCTTGACTTTGATAAGTAATTCTTATATTCAAAAATAAGAATATATGAATGAAATCACACAAGAGCTGATCGACCGCATCGCCAAGCGCTTCCGGGCCTTGGGAGATCCGACCCGCATTCGCATTCTGCATGCCTTGATGGAGGGGCCGAGTGCGGTGGGAGTGCTAGCTGAGCGCCTGGCTATCGGTCAGGCGAGCATGTCCAAGCACCTCGCGTTGCTGCGTGACGACGGCTTGCTGGTCGCCCGGCGCCAAGGGACACAAGTGGTCTACGCCATCGAGGATCCGTCACTCACCGAACTCTGCCGGCTGGTCTGCGATGGCGTCCGTCGCACCGCCAGCAATCGCCACACTGCCGTCATCGGATAACACCATGAGCATCGCCACCATCTCCCCCACTGACCTTCAGGCACGTATCGCCCGAGGCGAAAAGCCGCTGTTGGTCGATGTGCGTAGTCCCGCCGAGCACGCTGCCGTGCATGTTCCCGGCGTGGTGTTAATGCCTTTGGAACGGCTCGACGCGCAATCTTTTCCCCGCGATGGCGGCACCGCGTATCTGTTGTGCCAGGCCGGTGGACGCGCCACGCGCGCGGCGGAAACCCTCACCTCGGCTGGCATCACCTGCTGCGTCGTGACGGGCGGCACCAGTGCCTGGGCCGCTGCCGGCCTGCCGGTGAATCGCGGTCGGGGCGTGATCAGCATCGAGCGTCAGGTGCGCATCGGTGCCGGCCTGGTGGTGGTGATCGGGGTAACGCTGGGTCTCAGCGTGCATCCCGGCTTTGTCGGTCTTGCCGGTTTTGTCGGCGCCGGTCTGATCTTCGCCGGCATCACTGACTGGTGCGGCATGGGGCTTTTGCTGGCCAAGGCGCCGTGGAATCAGCGGACGGTGACGGCGACGGCGCACGCGACTCCCGCAGCAGGCGGGTCGAAACCGTCATGCTGCTCGAAATAATCGCCCCTGCGTTGGCGGGCGGAGCCGTGGTCGGGCTCGCGCTCGGACTCACCGGCGGCGGCGGGACGTTGCTTGCGGTACCCGTGCTCATCCATGGCTTGGGATTGCCTGCACGCCAGGCCGCAATTGCCAGCCTGGCCGCCGTCGGCGCCATGGCGCTGATGGGCGCTGCGACACGCATCCGTCGTGGCGAAGCGTATCTGGGTCTCGGACTTTTCTTTGCGTTGGGTGGCATCGTCGGTGCACCATTGGGGGTCATGAGCCACCGTTGGCTGCCTGATCCATTGATCGCGACCGGTTTCGCGGTGCTGATGATCGCGGTCGCGCTGCGCATGTGGCCAGATCACGTGCGTCCCCTGACGCGAACTTCCGCTGCTTTGCCGCCCGAATTGCAATTGGGACGTTGCTCGTTGAGCGCCGACGGACGACTGCGACTGAATTCGCGCTGCGTGCCGGTGTTGTTGGGACTCGGACTGGCGACGGGGGTGCTGTCCGGGATTTTCGGCGTGGGTGGAGGGTTCCTGATCGTGCCGGCCTTGGTGTGGCTATCGCGCTGCGATCTACGCCATGCGGTGGCGACCTCGCTGGTGGCGGTGGCGGTCATCTCGGCTGCGGGTGTCGCCGGCGCCGTTATCGGTGGCGAGCCGTTTCCCCTCGCGATCACTGCCTGGTTCGCGCTCGGTGGCATCGGCGGTTTGCTGATCAGTGGT